>JAFTRT010000026.1 GCA_017462145.1 Clostridia bacterium | reverse complement strand
TATTCTCCTTCAGCTTTTCCGCAATGCGGCGGGCACGGCCATAGGCCTTTTCCTCGTGAACGATGAAGGACAGCGCATCTACTTGCTCACTGTTGAGCAAAAAGTCCAGCTTGACCAGCTTACTGGGCACGTAATCGCCCAGCTCATAATCCAGGGAAGCGTAGCCCCGTGAGCGGCTCTTCATGGCGTCAAAGAAATCGTAAATGATCTCGTTGAGAGGCAGGTCGTAGTGAAGCTCCACACGGGAGGTATCCAGATATTTCATATCCAAGAAATTGCCTCGACGATCCTGACACAGATCCATCAAGCCTCCCACGTAATCGGTGGGGGTGATGATATTGGCTCGAACAATGGGCTCGTAGGCCACATCGATTTCATCGGCGGGAGGGAAGTTGGAGGGGTTGTCGATCATGACCGTCTCCCCATCCTTTCGCTTGATGCGATAGATAACGGAGGGAGCGGTAGTGATGAGATCCAGATTGAATTCCCGTTCCAACCGTTCCTCAATGATCTCCATGTGGAGAAGACCCAAAAAGCCGCAACGGAAGCCAAAGCCAAGTGCAATGGAGGTCTCGGGCTCGTAAACCAGAGCAGCATCATTGAGCTGAAGCTTTTCCAAGGCATCCCGCAGGTCACCGTACCGTGCGCCGTCAGCCGGGTAAATACCCGCATAGACCATGGGGCGGACTTCCTGAAAGCCGGGAAGTGCTTCTGCTGTCGGTTGGGCATCCAACGTCACGGTATCTCCTACCTGGGTGTCCCCCACGCTCTTGATCGAGGCGGTGAGATAGCCAACGTCGCCTGCCGAAAGCAGGTCGCATTTTTGCAGGCCGAAAGGGGTCATATAGCCTACGTCCACCACGTCAAAGGTAGCACCGTTGCTCATCAGACGGATACGATCTCCCGACCGTACCTGTCCGTCAAAGATCCGTATGTTGACGACGACACCCAGATAGCTGTCGTAGTAGGAGTCAAAGATCAAAGCCTTTAAGGGGGCATCTGCATCGCCCACGGGGGCAGGGATCTGTTCCACCACGGCCTTCAGAACATCCTCAATATTCAAGCCTGTTTTGGCCGAAACGGCAGGGCATCCCTCCGCAGGAATTCCAATGATATCCTCGATCTCGGCGCGGCAACGGTCGGGATCGGCCGAAGGCAGGTCGATCTTATTAATGACGGGAACGATCTCCAGATTAGCATCCACCGCCAGATAGGCGTTGGCCAAGGTCTGTGCCTCGATTCCCTGGGTGGCATCCACGACCAAAAGGGCACCGTCGCAGGCGTTGAGCGAACGGGAGACCTCGTAATTGAAGTCCACGTGACCGGGGGTGTCGATGAGGTTGAACTCATACACCTCGCCGTCCTCTGCCGTGTGCGTCAAGCGGACGGCAGTTGCCTTGATGGTAATGCCTCGCTCCCGCTCCAGCTCCATGCTGTCCAACAGCTGATCCTCCATCTCTCGCTTGGAGACGGTCTCGGTGGCTTCCAAGATTCGGTCAGCTAAGGTGGATTTGCCGTGGTCGATGTGGGCAATGATAGAAAAATTTCGAATATGTTTTTGCTTTTCCGTATTAGACATGAATGTTCCTCTGCTTTCAAAATACAACTATATTATATAATATTTTTTCGATTTCTACAATAGGATTTTTCCAAAAAAGCCGAGGGGAGGAAGATTTTTTTCGGGAAAAATGGACGCTCAGACCGAAAAAAGCAAAAAATGACTGATATTTTTCAGAAAATGACTTGAAATGCTTTGAAAAATGTCTTATAATACCCTTGAACGAATTTGAAATACCATCCAATACAGGAGGAATCAACATGAGTATCCAAAAAAAACGAATTGCGATTGTAGGCTACGGCGGAATGGGCGGCTGGCACGCCAAGTATCTGTTGGCCAGTGACGTGGCCGAGCTGGCAGGAATCTGTGATATTGCAGAGGATCGTTGCGAGCTGGCAAAGGAGCGGGGCATCCATGTTTATGAGGATTGGAATGCTCTGTTGTCCGATCCTACGGTGGAGATCGTAACGCTGGCTATTCCCAACGAACTTCATAAGCCTTATGCCATTGCGGCCATGGAAGCAGGGAAGAACGTCATCAGCGAAAAGCCCGTGACCCTTTCTCATGAGGATCTGCAGGAGATGATCGATGCCTCCAACCGTACGGGAAAGCTGTTTACCGTTCATCAGAACCGCCGTTGGGATAAGGATTATCTGATGATGAAGCAGGCTTATGCCTCCGGTGATCTGGGAGAGGTGTTTGGGATTGAATCCCGTGTGCAGGGCTCTCGGGGTATTCCCGGCGACTGGAGAGGAAAGAAGATTCACGGCGGCGGTATGATCTTGGACTGGGGTGTCCATTTGATCGACCAAATGCTGGGGATCGTATATGACCGTAAGATCGAGCGCATCTACTGCCGTTGCGATCATATCACCAATTATGAAGTAGACGACGGCTTCAAGCTGGATCTGTATTTTGAGGGCGATCTGACCGCACGCATTGAGGTTGGTACCTCTCACTTTATTGCGCTGCCTCGTTTCTATATGACGGGAAGCAACGGAAGTGCCATGGTGGCAGATTGGAAGGATAATTGCCGTGTGGTCTGCTGTAAGAACTGGGAAGAAAAGGACGTGGTTCCCGTGGTGACTGCCGCAGGTCTGACCAAGACCATGGCCCCCAGAGATGAAAAGACCATCGTGGAGAGTGAGATCGTTCGTCCCGAGTCGGATGTGCACGATTTCTACCGCAACGTTTGTCTGGCTGTGGACGGAAAGGCAGAGCAGATCGTTACGCACGCACAGCTGATGCGTGTGATGAAGATCATGGAAGCCGCCTTCCTTTCGGATGAGCTGGGCCGTCCTGTGGATTTTGACGACGAGATCTGTTGAGCACCGTCACCAAACTGCGCCTCCTTTCATACTATGATATCGAAGGGCAACGCCCCTTACAATCAAGTTCTGAAGGAGGACAGCAAATGAACTGTCTGTGCAATCTGTTTGAGAATAATACCGTTTGGCTGATCATCATCGCTCTCTTGGTTTTGTTCTGCTGCTGCGGTTGATCCGTTCCAAAAAAGCCGCACCGAAACTCGGTGCGGCTTTGCTTTTTGGATCATTCGCCGTGAGAGGCATCAATGGAGAGAGACTCCAAGGCCTTTTCGTCAAAATACTCCAAGGGATCCACGGCCAATTCGTTGACCGTCATTTCAAAATGAAGATGGGGCTCTTCAGCAACCTCCACCATGGCGGTTTCGCCCACCGTGGCAATCAGCTGACCCGAACGAACCGAAACACCCTCTGCAATTCCATCGGGCAACGTTTCGGACAGGTTCTTATAGTAGGTCACGCATCCACCGGTGTGCCGAATGGCAATGCATTGTCCCATGCGTACGTCCTCCCAAATCTTGGATACCGTTCCGTCAGCGGCTGCATATACGGGAGCATCTGCTTCGGTTCCGATATCAAGGCCGATGTGCACACGGTAGTCCTTCATGGTGGTGGAAAAGACCTGTAAGGCCGGATCGTGCTTTTGGGAGAGCACGCCGCTTACGGGCAGGATCAGAGAGGGAAGCTTGTTTTCCACCGATGTGCTGCCTGTGCCGGCGGGAGGTGTGGTCGTCTCTTCACGGGGCGGCTCGGTAGTGGTTTGGCTCTCCGTGGGGCGTGTGGTGGTAGAGGGCTTCCGAGTTGTGGTATCCTCTGTCACGGGTGCTTTGGAACGGTTGGTGGCAACGGTCACCGAAATGATGATGGTCAGCGTTACCAACAGGAGCAGGGCAGTCAAAATACCGGAACGGCTGATCTTCAAATCCTTCAGCCGTTGGGAAAAGCTTTTTTTGTCTTGAGGTGTTTGCATTACGGTAGGACTCCTTTGTCTTGTTTTTGTCTTGTTTCCTGTTGTTAGTATGGACGTGCTTTTTTGTTTTATTCACAGAAAGCTGTTTTTTCAAAACAAAGCGTGTTGCAAAAAAAAGCATTTTATGATATGATATAAGAGGAAGATTTCAAAAAAGGAGGAGTGGTTGTGCTTGGCTTGGTTCGGGTCGATTCATACCGTTTGATTGCCGTTTTGTTGGCACTGATCCTGCTTGTATCGGCTGCTTGCTCCTCGGAAGGCGGGGAAGAGACAACAGCACCTTTTTGGGACACCGAGATTGTGGATACTTCCAAAGCGGAGTATACCTATGAGGAAATGGAGGAGGATCTGTTTTTATTGGCTGCTCAATATCCGGAGTTGGTTCGAGTGGCATCGGCAGGGAAAAGTCTGGACGGACGGGAAATCTATTATGCCGATATCGGTGCGGCGGATGCCCCCCGGCAGATCATGGTCAATGCGGGGATCCACGGACGGGAATATATGACTCCCATGCTGTTGATGGAGCTCGCCGAGCAGCTGTTGCTTTCCCTCTGCGCAACAGGAACGAGTGGGGAAGCCGTTGGAGCGGATTCTTGGAAGCAGACCTCCTTTCGCTTGGTTCCCATGGTGAATCCGGACGGTGTGACCATCAGCCAAAAGGGCTTGGCGGGAATCCGCAGTGAGTCCTTGCGAGATGGGATCGTTCATATTTTTGACAGCGATAAACGAAATTACGGCTACGGTCAGCATTATGCTACCATTGAAGAATACTTGATCCATTGGAAGGCCAATGCCGCCGGCGTTGATCTCAATCGTAATTTCGGAATCGGTGGATGGGAGAAGCTGCAAACGGGGATCGTACATCCAAGCTCTCAGCGGTATAAGGGGAGCGCACCCAATTCCGAGCCGGAAACGCAAGCCTTGATGCGGCTGACCGAGAGTATGCAGGGACTTGTTTGCTCGATATCGCTCCATTCTCAAGGAGAAATCCTGTATTGGGATTGCGGACAGACCGGGACCGTTCGAGCGCAGACCATTCGACTGGCTGAGCAGATCCATCGGATGAACGGTTATCGCCTGCAACAGACCTTTGAACAGGCAGATGCCAGCTATAACGATTGGTGCTGCTTGCATTTGGGGATTCCGTCTTTGAATATTGAGACGGGCGTCGATGCGTGTCCTCTGCCCATCGAGCAGTTTTCAACCATTTGGGAACAGAATCAAGATCTGCTTTGGATCCTGATGGCCTACGGAGAGCAGGAAGCGGTTGGATAAGAAGAAAACGCTTGGGAAAAGCTTTGGGTTGTGATTTTGAACTTTTTCTTGACAAACGGACGATCCTGTGATACAATAGTTGCTGGAATACAGGAAAATGATAAGGCTTGGAGTATCGCTCCAAGCTTTATCCATGAACATCCCATGCATACGGGATCACGATGCATGCAGTGGTAGCATTCTTACGGAGGGTTATATCGGCTTCGCCGATGAACCACGCAGCGGATTCGGCTGACGCCGAGCCGCTTCTCAAACCTCTCCGTGATACCACGGAGGGTTATCGAAGCGGTCATAACGAGGCGGTCTTGAAAACCGTTTGAGAGCAATCTCACGTGGGTTCGAATCCCACACCCTCCGCCAAAAATCGACAAGTTTCGACAGAAACTTGTCGATTTTTACTTTTTCACTCTTCACTCTTCATTTTTCACTCTTCATTCTTCATTCTTCACAGATCTTTGCAACAAAAAAGAACATTTGTCTGCAGACAAATGTTCTTTTTTTGATCGAAGCTGTTGGCTTCGGTTTTGATATTAGACCCGATTCGTTTCCGAAGACGATTCTTCAATATGAATTTGGCACATTTGCATGGCCGAGAGGGCATTCTGGTGGCTTTCGGGGGTCACGCCGGCACAGCCCTTGGCATCCACGGTGAGGGGAAGCTCGGGGAAGAATGCTTTTACCAGAAGGGCATTGGAAATGACGCAGATATCGGTACAAAGTCCTACAAAGGTGACAGCCTCAAGATGGGGGATCGTCTGCAACCGCCGGATCAGATCGGTGGAGCCAAAGGTGATCTTATCAATGGGGTCGGTTCGACGGAGCGCTTCCAAACGGGGATGGATCTGCCAGCCTTCGGTTCCTTGTATGCAATGGGGAACGGGGAGCTTTTTCCCCTCCTGTGTTTGTGCATAATCTGCAAAATGGGTATCTCTAGTAAACAGTACGGTGCCATCAAAGCTTCGGATCCGCTCCTCTATGTAGGGAACGATGGCAACGGCCTCGGGCGTTCCCAGCGCTCCGTCAATAAAATCCTTTTGCATATCGACAACAACTAAAACCTTCATGTTCTCTCTCCTTTTTGGGGTGGATTCTTTTGGATGGGAAGCCGAGCGAGAAGCTCGCTTCCGTGTTGCTTCAGCCAATTGTGCCGGATGGAATATTGGGGATAGACCTGAAACAGCTCTCGGTAAAAACGGTCCGAGTGATTCATGTGCTTGCGGTGGCACAGCTCGTGAACCACCACGCTGTCCAACACCTCCGGGGGTGCCAGCAGGAGCAGGCAGTTGAAATTCAGATTTCCATTGGGCGAACAGCTTCCCCAACGGGTTCGCTGATGGCGAATGGTGATCCGTCCGTACGTCACACCCATGAGGGCGGCATAAGATTGCACACGCTCGGCAAAGACGATGCGTGCCTGTTTGGTCAAGGAGCGAAGCTCCTCCTCCGACAGGGGCGGCAGGAGATCGGTGATTTGCTGACGCTTGGCTTGCCGCAAAATCCAGGAGCGATGTCGATTGACAAAGTCGTCGATTTCTCCGTCGCTGACAAACCGAGGGGCACGGACGGTCAGCGTTCCTTGCTTCCACTGCAAGGAAAGGGTCTTGCGGTCACTTCGGATCACGGTGTAGCGGAGGACGTCCTCCTCCTGCGGCATCCGCTGTGAAAAGGGGAGGGCAGATCCCAATGGTTTGTTCACGAGGGTCACTCCCTTCTTGGGTATCGTTCTACGGTTATTATACCATTGTTTGGTTCGTTTTGCAAGAACAGGGCAGAAAAAAGATGGGTCTGCTCTCTCAAGAGCAGACCCATCCAAGTCTTTTATGGGGTGGTTACGGCAAAGCCCTGGTCATCAATGTCAGAAGCGCCTGCACGGTTGGCGGTGAGCCACGTGTCGAAGAGGACTTCAAACTGTTCGGCCAGCTCATCCTCGCCGTTTGCCTCATACAGTACGGCAAGGGCTTTATAGATGTTACCCAAGTTGTAAAATACGGTGGTTTGCTGTTCGCCGTTCTCATCGGTATACAGCAGATTTCCTGCTTCGTAGCGTTCTTTTACCTGGGAATCCACATCATCAATGGTCTGATTGGTGGCGGCCAGGACAAAGAGCACATCCACATCGGTATCATAACCGCTGTAGGTGGAAGAGGGGAGGCCGCAGATGGAGATGTCCGCTCCCAGATAAGCAAGATTCTCGGCGGCGGTTCCGTAGGGAACCATACCGATGTACTTGCCTACCGAATCGGAGTGATGGAAGGACAGCAAAGCGGCATCCAACAGCTTATCATATACGTATGTTTGATCCTCACCGTAGGAAACCGAGTAGCGGTTGTTCCACTCGGCCCAGCTTCCGATGACCTCACGGGGATGTCCCTTCATAATGAGATCGTAGTCCTCGCCGTACAGGGCGTAGGTCAGCTTCAAATTGTAGATGTAGTCGATATACAGGTTGAAGCAAGCAATTTGTACCTGACGCTTTACGTCCGCATCCAGCTCCTCGGTATAATTTTGGGCATCGTTGAGCACCGAGAGGAAGGCAGCATAGTCGCTCTCCTCGGGGAAGAGGAGCGAGCATTTATACTTGTCGGGCAGGGCGTTATAGGTAGCGGGGAAGGTTGCGGTGGAGGGGAGTCCGCCGATGCCGTAGGCCTCATTGGAGGCCAGTTTGGGATAACCGCCGTGCCGTGTGCCGATATAGACCAGCTTTTGTGCAGGGGCGGCCTCGCCTGCCCGTTGCGTACGGGTCAGTGCGGCGTAAGTGTCTTCATAGTATTGACCGTACATCAATGTCAGATATTCAGCCCGTTGCGTTTCGCTGAGAGCCGCTACGCCCTGGGAGATCTTCTGATATTGCAGACTGAGAGAATACTCTACGGTGTCCGTATAGCCCTCTGCGCCAAAGCAGGAGAGAAGCTTGGTGGGGGTATCTCCCGTTTCCTTAAGAATGTTGATGACGGTGGTCTCGTCCTGGAGCCAATAGGTGAAATTATCCAAGGCGGCCAAGGCATAGGCACGTCCGATGTTATAGACCAAAAGGGAATCGTTATTTTTGTTGTCGGTCTTTCCCATCACCGTTTCAAAGGCGGTTTTGGCATCGGCCACCTTTTGGGCATAGGTATCGTAGGGCTCGTCTGCGGTGTCGCTGACGGTTTTGTTTCGGATATACGTGTTGCGCAGTGCGGTGTATGCCCCCGTTCCGTCCTCACACATATAAACGTGGAAGCGATCGGCAGGAATGCCTGCATTGGCGGCCAAAGCCGCTCCTCGCAGGGCGGTTCCGTCCTGAATGTAGAAGCGGAAAAAGGCCTTTCCGTTGGATGCTTCATCCAGCTCCTTGATCTTAGCGACCATCAGATTGAATTCCGAGTTGAGGAATCCGCTGCTCTTGTTATCGGTGACGTCAAAGCCCACGTTGTGAAAATGATCCAGACTTTCAATGCCGCTGTAGGTCTTGCCCCGTTCGATAAAGGCATAGGTCTCGTCACCGTTTTCAATCGAGGCCAGTGCAGCCAAAACGGGAGGAATGGTAGCCAGTGTATAGATGATATTATAGGAGACCGGCTCGTCGGCGGGAGGATTTGGATCCTCGGAAGGGGGTGGCAGTGTGGTTTCCCCCTCCGAATTGGTGGGGGGAGTGGTGGTCTCGTTTTCCTGAGAGGGGGTTGTGGTTTCGGTATTGGGATCGTCTGCGCCGCCAGTGGAGCAAGCGGTGGCTGCCAACATGACGAGAGCCAACAAAAGGGCAAGAAGCCGAACAGAACCTTTCATAAATGCCTCCGTTTTTGCTAAATTTTCAAGAATTCCAAATTCAGTATAGCACAAAGCGGTGCTCTTGTCAATTCTTGTTGGCAAAAAAAGCCGTTTCCGCTTGAGCGGAAACGGCTTTTCATCGGGTGAGATCGGTTTACTTGGGAGAAGATGGCGTCGCTTTTTTCCCCGTGGGAAGCTCGTTTCTCTTTGCCATCTCTTCACTCTTCTTGCGCAGACGTGCGCTTTCCTTGACGAACAGGGAAATGAATTTTTTGAACATATTACGGGCTTCCGGATCCAGCTGATTCCAAACCCGAAGCAACTTGAGCTTATCGTTGCCCAAATCGGTCAAGGTTTGGGCATTTTCGGCGGCTAACTTATCAAAAATGGAGTCGATGATGCTCTGCCGCCGCTCCGAATCCAGTTGAGACAGCCATTTTTTTACGCTTCGGTCAATGGAACGGCTTTCCTCGGTGACCGTATCCAAATGGAGAAAGGAGGCTCCCAGTACCTCCCAGGAAAAGCCGTTGTGCTGCAGCAAGCCGTTGGCGGTGCTTTTGATCACATCGTAGCGATCCTCGTGCTCCAACAGCATACCGACGACCGAGCTTTGGGGAATGATGGTACAAACTCGCTCCCGTAGGGCTTGGTAGTTCTCACTGCGAAGAAAATCGGCAGTAAATCCGGGGCCGTCGTTGTTATAGACCCGTTCGATCCGCTTCTCAATTCCTTCCTCTGCTTGTACGGCGGCATAAACCGCCAAATTTCCTCCTTTGCTGTGACCGCCCAAAATCAAAGAGCCGTCGGTCTGCTTGGCCACTTGATTCAAATAGCGGGCAGCAGCGGTTTGTGCGGGGACGGGATGCAAAAAGCTCATGCTGAAGCTTTCCTTCCAGCCGATGAGCGTGTCATCGGTGCCTCGAAAGGCAACAAAGCTCTTTCCGTTGTCCAACAGATAGGTAACGGCGGAAAATTGCCGCTCTTCCTCGGGAGAGAGGTCGTTGACATAGCTTCGCATCCGTACCTTGGCAAAGCGAGGACATTTTGCCGCCTTGGCCAATAGGGTGACGGTTTGCGGCGGCAGGATCAGCCCAAGTTTGGTGGGACGATCTCGATAGGCTCGTAGGTATTGTCTGGCCACGGCCAACAGAGAAAGCGGCCGCTTATCCGTGTGTGGGGTCAGGATCTCATCAAAGGGAAGGTAGCAAAGGAGAGAAAAAATGAGATTATCCACTTCGTTGACGTCGCTCTGTGTAAAGGACAGGTCGCCTCTCCAATCCAGATAATCAAAAACGGTTGCCATGCAGGCTCCTTTCGCTTGTGTGGTATCAGATCTGCTTTTGTACGCTCTTGTATTCGTCGTAATAGCGATAGTAGGGACAGCTTGCGGTGTTTCGTCCCAAAAAATCCACCATCTCGTCCTCGTCCAAGCGGACGTCACATATGTAGGCGTCCAGCTCCTCGTCGTAGTCGTAAAATTCACAGGTTTCGCAATTTTTGGGAAGCTTGGGGGATGGGGTCTTGCGGGTATTCATTCAGTTGCTCCTTTCGGACAGATAGCGGAGGCGATCCAAAGAATTTTGAAGAATGATCTGGGCAGACAGGGTGTCGATCACGCCCTTTCGCTTCTTTCCTCTGGTTCCTGTTTCGTTGAGATAGCGGGAGGCGGTCATGGTGGTCATTCGTTCGTCAAACATTGCCACGGGAAGCTGTGTGCGCTCCGCCAGCAGATCGGCAAATTTGCGGCAACGTCGGGCACGATCGCCCTCACTTCCGTCCATGTTGACGGGAAGACCCACCACAATGCCAACGACACGCTGTTCCCGTGCCGCTTCCGCTGTGGCATCGGCGGTCTTTTCAATGCCGCCGGGGCTGATATATCCGATTCCCGATGCCAACAGACGGGAGGGATCGGATACGGCTAATCCCGTTCTGGTATCTCCAAAGTCCACGGCCAACAGCTTTCCTGCCGTTCGGGCCAATTGATGTAATTCGCTTATCATAGTGTAATCCGGTTCCTTTTCATTTATTCCTTGCGGCCCGTGCCAAAGCAAGCAAAACCTCTTTTTGGTTTTGCTCCGGGTGCTCCAAAACGGTATCCAATAATTCCGTCAAGATTTGTCCGATCTCTTTGCCCGAACATCCCAATGCCATCAGATCCTTTCCGGTCACGGCCAGATCCGCAATGCAGTGGGGGGCACGGCTCTCCCGAAGCCAACGCTCGGCCTGCTGAGGCGACCGTCCTCGCAGAATCGAGACGGCCAATCCATCGGCGGCGTATTCTCCCGTGGCCGCACGGAATCGGCCAATATCCTTGGGGGAATGGACCGAGAGGGATGCCCCTCGCCGTACGGCCAAGGCACCGCTGATACAGCGGTTGGAGCATTTGAGACGGCGCAGAAGTGTGCGGAGTGTGTCCTCTTCCTCGTCTGCAAACAGAAGCCCCAGGCGAGCGTCCGTGTTGGCAGGTGCTTGTGACAGCAGCGTTAAGCCCTGTTCCGATGGCAGAATCCCGTCGGTGATCCGGGACAGGATTCCGTGCTCTGCCATCAGGCGAAGAGAGGGAGCGGGATCGGGAGCGAGCAATAGTCCAAAAAACTCCGATGCGATACGCTCTTTGGCGATGAGAGCCAGCTTGTCACCCTTGACAGCCGCTCCCTCCAAGGTTTTGGGGTGAATGGTGAAGCCCAGACGGGCGGCAAATCGAAATGCACGGAGGATACGCAGGGCATCCTCGTCAAATCGCAAGCAAGGATCCCCCACCGTTCGGATGCATCGGTTCTGCAGATCCTCTCTGCCGCCAAACAGATCCACGACACCGCAGGATGGATGATAGGCCATGGCATTGACGGTAAAATCCCGTCGGGAGAGGTCGTCGGCAAGGCATCGGGTGAATCGAACGCTGTCGGGACGGCGGGCATCCGAGTAGGTCCCGTCGATGCGGAAGGTGGTGATCTCTACGGGATGTCCTTGGGCTATCACCGTCACCGTACCGTGGCGGATTCCCGTTTCGATGACACGGTAGCCCTCGCAGATGCGAGCCGTCTGTTGGGGAAGCGCAGAGGTGGTTAGGTCAAAATCGTGGGGTGTGTTGCCCAACAGGAAATCCCGAACACAGCCGCCAACCAGATAGATCTCTTCTTCCGCACGGGCAAAACGCTCCAATAACGGCTCTAACCAAGATGGATATTCCATGACCTCACCTCCTGCTTGCTTCGTTTTCTGTTTCTATTATACCCGCTTTTGCCCGAGATGTCAAGAGAGAAGCGGCGGAGGGGGGGCTTGGAACCTTTCTAAGAAGAAAGGTTCCAAACCTCCAAAGACTTTCACAAAAAGGGGATAAGCGGTGCGCCCATTGTTTGGCATAGAAGCCAAACGAAAAGGACAGTGCTTTTTCTATCACAAAAAAATTTATAAAGTTCTTTGGGGTGTGGGGGCTTTCTTGAAAGAAAGCTCCCGCAAATGCGTCCTTTGCGTCCTGGGTGCGTCAAACTTCAAAAATTAACAATTTGTTCGTTTTTTTTTTTTTTGTATTCACAATTCCAAAACGAAGGGGTCGTAAAGCTGTGCTATTCTAACCTCAATTACGGTTGCCTCGTTTGTGGGCAGCAAGAAACAAAAGGAGAATGACCTATGAATTTCACGGCAAAAAAAGGAATCGCATGGCTGTTGGCGTTGGCTATGCTTGCTGTTATGCTGTCTTCCTGTAACGGAAGCGGTGATACCGACGGTGGGGATGAAACCACCACGCCCGCAAACGGGGAGACCACCACGATCCCCAACGGAGGAGAGACCACCGCTCCCGCAAACGGGGAGACCATCACGATCCCCAACGGAGGAGAGACCACCGCTCCTGTCGGTGGGGAAGAGGAAAACACGGGCGGCGAGGAGGCACCCAAACCAAGTCAAGGCTTGGTTTTTACCTCCAATGGTGATGGTACTTGCTTTGTCAGCGGTATCGGCACTTGTACCGATACAGAACTTGTGATCCCGTCTATTTCTCCTGATGGCGATACCGTGACGGGCATTCGTTTTCTTGCATTTCCGGGCAAAGTTCAGTTGAAAAGCGTTGTGATTCCGGATGGAGTGACACTCATAGACTACGAGGCATTCTATAATTGTGTGTATTTGAAAGAAATAACAATTCCGAACAGTGTAACAGATATCGGCCATTTGGCTTTCTATAACACTGCCTATTACAATGATGAAGCAAATTGGACGTGCGGTGTCTTGTATGTCGGAAACC
>JAFTRT010000025.1 GCA_017462145.1 Clostridia bacterium | reverse complement strand
CAGATCCTCTCTGCTCACCTCCCGCAACACGCTCTTTCCGCATGCCGCGGCAACCGCCTTCATCTCGGCGGGAACCGAGGCGTAATCCTCGGTGAGGTCGGCATGATTGCCCCCCGTGTTCACAATGCAAAGCTTGTAGCCTGCCTTGGAAAAGTCAAAATCCTGCTTTTCAATGACGGGGACGGAGGGGTCGGCAAAATCAATGGCCACAATGCCGCCAACGGCACAGGCTACCTGATCCATCAGACCGCAGGGCTTGCCGAAAAAGGCGTTTTCTGCATACTGGGAGATCTTTGCGATCTCTACGTTGTCAATCTTTCCTTCGTTGTATATGTAGTTGAAGATATTGCCGATCATGTTTTCAAAAGCGGCAGAGGAGGAAAGTCCCGAGCCTTTCAGCACCGAGGAAGTGGTGTAGGCATCAAAACCGCCAACCGCATAGCCGTTTTTGCGAAATCCTGCCGCCACGCCTGCAATCAGCTCATTGGAATGACCTGCGGGATTTTGAGGAGGGGTTTGAAAGCTTTGCAGATCCACCACGTCCTCTTTGTCAAAGCCTGCGCTTTTGAGACGAACCACGCTGTCCTCTCTGGGCGCGGCCACCGCAATGATGTCCAGATCAATGGAGGCGGCGATCACACAGCCGTGGTTGTGGTCGGTGTGGTTACCCGAAAGCTCGCTTCTGCCCGAAACGCTGTAAAGGGCAGCATCCCGATCCTCGCCGTAGCGGGCGGCAAAATGATCTATGGCATTCAGGTAACGCTTTTTTTGTGCTTCGGTATTTTCCGCGCCGTAGATCTGAGCCAAACGGCTGTCAAAGGCGTTGCCCTGCAGGGCTGTTCTGAGTTGTTGGGGTGTCATATGCAAAATCCTTTCTTTTGATTATTCAAGATAGAGAGCGTCGGCGTTGAGAAACGCATGAGCGGCCAGACGGGAATCGGCGGGAATGAGGCGGGAGGCGGCACATTTGCGGCAGGTTACCAAAATGCCCTCGCCGCGGATCTCGGCATCGTACTGCCTGCCATTTTCGCAGGCATCGCACTTGGAATAGATCTTTCCCTCGGCATCCAGATCGTTGATGACAAACATGACGATGTCAAGAATCTGAGAATCGGAGAGACTGTCCTCGGATGATTCTTCATAAAGCTCCACGTCCTTCAGTCCGCTTTTCTCCAGAAGATCCAAAAGCTCCAATTCGCTTCGTGCCAGCTCGGCCTTCACTTGATTGATCTCACCCATAAATGCCAGATCAATATTGGAATAGGGGCATTGCAGAGAAAACAGGTCTTTTCCGAAGAAAAGGGAGGAATTCAGGGTATAGTGATGAGGGGCTTGACAGAGCATGCAGGGAACGGTCAGACGTATCTTTCCATCCTTGGAGGAAACCACGGTCATTTCGCTTTTTCCGCAGGTGCATTTCAGCTTTACCATATCTGCGGAAAGCGCAAAGATATTCACGGCACTGATCACACCGCCGCCGCAATGAGGACAGCGGTAGGCGAGCGTGGTTTGTTTTGCATCAAGAATCATGACAGATCATCCTTTTCTCAAAGTTGTTAATAAGAGTATATTCTCAAATCCACAAAATGGCACGGAGATCTCCATGCCATTTTGTTTTTTTATTACGGATCATTTCGTAAGTAAAACAATTCGTTTTTGTTGGGATACGATTTGGGTTATTTGATTGCTGCGGTTGTTTCAGCGGTGGTAGCTTCGGTAGTGGTGGTGGGCTCGCCCAGCTTGTCCAGAGCCTTCTGGTTAGGCTCGTAGGACTCGGTCAGACCGTCTGCCCATTCTTCCATCATCTGGGTTACCTTGTCAACCTTAGCGGCACTCTTCCACTGCTCAACCTTTTCGCTGAACACCACAACGTACGCGCTGTTGATGTCCTCTTCGCCCTCTTCCTCTGCCTTGTGCAGAACCTTTACGATGGCGGTTTCACCGGCCTTGCGGGCATCGTCGAAGAACCAAGCGGCCAGATCGGCATGAATCTCTTCCAGATCCTCCTTGGTCAGCTCGGAAGAAATGGTTGCATAGCCCAGAGTGTTCATCTCGGCGTAGATTTCCAGCTCGGATTTGTCCTTCAGAGCCTCCAGAGCCTTCTGAGCAGCCTCTTCATAGTTCATCTCGTTATCCTCGTTGTCGGCAAATTCCAGGAATCCGCCCTTTACCACCAGCTCCTCGTTGAGGTACATGGGAGTGTTGAGGATCATGTAAGCAGTGTAGGTGATCTCGTCCTCTTCGCTTTCGCTCTCTTCCTCGTCCACATTCTTGAAGTATTGTGTATCAAACTCGGCGCGTGCGGAGGTGAAGGCATCCTTGTCGGTCAGCTCGGACATCCAAGCCTCAAAGGTGTCCTCTTCGGCATCGGGATCATATTTACCCTCTACGAGAGTGGGATATACCTTACTGAGAGAAGTGGTGAGATCATTGATCAACTGATAGTAGATTTCTCCCTTGAAGGTGACATAGGAAATATTGTACTTGGTGCTTGCAACACTGTCAACGTAGATTACGTAGTAGGTGGCGGCATTCTTCTCAACCTCGGTTGCTTTTTCCACAGCTTCATCGTCTCCGATGGAGTTGACCATGATGATGTCACCGGCCTTTACATCTTTGTCGGTTGCGGCCTTGATCACCACGGTGGGGAGAGTGGAGGTGGAGGAGGTGGAAGAGGTTATGCCGCTCTTATAGATATAGCTGTCTTGTTCCTGGAAAAGTCCCTTTGCATCCGCCTCTTCTGCTTCCACAGTTGCCTTGAATGCCTCTGCCTGTGCCTTTGCGTTCAAATAGGAAACGGTGGGAAGTACGGGCTTGGTCTTTTCGTCATCTTCCTTCTTGTCGGCGTTCAGGTCGGCGGCCTTCTGCACTTCACCGATATAAGCGTAGATGTTCTTCTTGAACTCGGCGTCCTCGCCGTAAACATCGCCTTCCACGAATTCATAGAACTTCACTCTTGCGGAAACGGTCTCGGTGTTTGCCTTCTCGGAAAGGAATGCAACCAAATAGATGCCATTTTCTACGGCGAATACATCGGTGTTGAACTGTTTGCGGCTGGAGCTGAACAACCAACTCTTGATGTCTTCCTTGTCGGTAAAGAACTCATCCTCGGGAGTATAGTCCTTAGCGGCCTCAACGCCCTCCAGCTTATTCAGAGCATCGGTGAATGCGGTGCTGTTATTGCTGTCGGTCTTGCCGGAGAGTGTATCCAGCTCCTTTTCAGCGGTTAACAGAGTGGTGAATCTGTTGAAAGCGTCCTTGTAGTTGTCATCCAAATGCGCCTTCAAAGCCAGCTCCTTGAATTCTTCCTCGGAGGTAGCACCGATCAGCTGTTTTGCGATCTCTTCATTCTCGGTCTCGAAAGCGATGTAGTCTACCTGATAGTAGTTTTCGGGGTTCTCGTTCTTGAAATTCACCAGATCATCCAGTCCGATGGAGCTTTCATAGCCCTCCTGAACCATGCTGGAATACTTGTCGTACAGGGCAATCATTTTCAATGCCTTTTCCACATCGCTCTTTCTCAGGCCATCGGCAATGTAAGTGGAGAGGAAGGCGTTGAGGGTGGTTTGACCGTATGCCTTTTGAAGCTCTCTGAGCTGGTCGATGGTGGCATCAATGGTTTTCAGGTCTTCGTCATCAAGCTCAACGCCCTCGCGGTGAGCCTCGTCACAAACTGCAACGTAAACGGTCAGCATTTCCAGAACACCGTCGATGGTGTCACGGAGTGCATCTGCCACATTGGATTCTGCTGCTGCCAGAGCGTACTGCTCGGGGGAGGAGAACAAGGTGGTCAGACCGTAGGTGTCTTGGTAAATTCCGTACATGCAGTACACATAGTAGGTGTAGCTGCTGGAGTAGAGATCCTGCCAAGCGATGAACGTGGCGATCTGCTGGTTGACGTCGAATTTTCCTGTCTGGCTTTCGATGATCACACGGTTTCTCTCGATGATACCCGAGTTGCTGACCGCGCTTGTGATCAGACCGATGAGGATGGCTGCCACCAGTACGATACAAATGATGGGGGCAACCCATTTGGAGGTGTCCTTCTTTTGTTGATACCTCAGGGGAGTTTCCACCTTGGCGTCAAGATGGCGTTGTCTGTTTCTGCTTCCTTTTCCCATGATAGGGGGTTCCTTTCTTTTTTTCAATAATATTTCCGCATGCGCGGACAATCCTACATATTATACCGCTATCCTGTGACGGATTTATGTCGGATTTATGAATAAACGCAAAACTTTACTTGTGGTTTGGGTAAAAGTTTTGGAAAATCCCTTAAACGTTCATAATAACGGGCAAAATCATAGGCTTGCGCTTGGTTTTTGCGTAAAGGAATTTGGTCAGATCGTCCTTCATGCACTTTTTCAGTTGCATGCGATCCACCTGATAGCTTCCCTCCAAAGCGTCGGTCAAGGCCTGATATGCGATCTGTCTTGCCTCTTCCATCAGCTCCTCCGCCTCGCGCACGTAGACGAAACCGCGGGAGACAATATCGGGACCCGAAAGCACCATGCCCTCGTCGGTATCCACCGTGGCAACCACCACGATCAGACCGTCCTGTGCCAGATGGCGTCTGTCACGCAGCACAATGTTTCCAACGTCGCCCACGCCGTAGCCGTCCACCAGAACCTTGCCTGCGGGAACGCTGCCTGCAAAGCGGGCGCCTTCGCTGTCGATCTCCAGTACCTTTCCGATCTCGGAAATGAAGATGTTGTTATCCTTCATGCCCATGTAGCGTGCCAGCTCACGGTTTGCAACCAGATGGCGGCTCTCTCCGTGAATGGGCATAAAATACTTGGGCTTGGTGAGTGCCTGCATCAGCTTCAATTCTTCCTGGCAGGCGTGTCCCGAAACGTGTACCTCCACAACGGCGTCGTTCAGCACCTCCACCTCGTTTTTGGAAAGCTCGTTGATGATACGTCCCACAAGCTTTTCATTTCCCGGGATGGCACTGGCGGAAAGCACCACCAGATCGTTGGCATCCAGCGAGACCTGTGCATGGTCGGAAAAAGCCATGCGGTAAAGGGCGGACATGGGTTCTCCCTGACTTCCCGTGGTGATCAGCGTGACTTCACCCGGCTTGTAGCGTCGCAGCTCATTGAGGTCGATCAACACTCCGTCAGTCACCTTCATATAGCCAAGCTCGGTGGCGGCACTTACGATGTTGAGCATGCTTCTTCCCGTAATGGCAACCTTGCGCTTGTAACGTGCGCTGGTGTTGATGATCTGCTGTACACGGTGTACGTTGGAGGAGAAGGTGGCAATGATGATGCGCTTTTTGGTGTGGGTGCTGAATATATATTCCAGCGATTCGCCCACCTTCTTTTCGGACATGGTGTGTCCGGGACGCTCGGCGTTGGTGGATTCGCACATCAGCATCAGCACTCCTTGGCGTCCAAGCTCTCCGAGACGGACAATATCCATCATTTCTCCATCGATGGGAGAGGTGTCCAGCTTGAAGTCGCCCGAGT
>JAFTRT010000002.1 GCA_017462145.1 Clostridia bacterium | reverse complement strand
CCCGAACAATCTGAACGGGATTGCCTCGATTGAAGCTGTAATACGAATACAAGATCTCCTTTTCCTCTGACAGAAGCACCATTTTGGTGGTGGTACTGCCGCAGTCGATCCCAAGCCAAGCCCGTCCCCTGTAGGTAGCAATCTCCCCCTTGGGCACGTCTGCCTTGGCATGACGGACACGAAAGGCCTCATATTCCTCTCTGCTTTGGAACAGGGCAGGCAGGCGGTCGGTTCTCGCCGAGGTATCCACACTTGCCTCCACCGCACGGATCAGAGCATCCACCGTCCGCTCCTCTCCCGTTTTGCGGGCATACAGAGCCGCTCCCATGGCCACGGCAAAGCGGCCGTATTCGGGAAATACGGCGTTTCCGTCCCCCAGATTCAAGGTCTCGCAAAAACGCTCCCGTAATCCCTTGCAATAATACAGAGGACCGCCGAGGAACAACACTTTTCCTCGGATCTTTCTGCCCTGTGCCAGTCCTGCAATGGTTTGATTGACCACTGCTTGGTAAATGCTGGCGGCCACATCCTCCTTGTTTGCCCCTTGATTGAGCAAGGGCTGTACATCGGTCTTGGCAAACACGCCGCAACGGGAGGCAATGGGATAGATGCGAGTGTGCCGCAAAGCAGCCTCGTCCATCGCATCCACGCTCATATCCAACAGCGTAGCCATCTGGTCGATAAAGGCACCCGTGCCTCCGGCACAGGTTCCGTTCATCCGCTCATCGGTCCCCCCTTCAAAGAAGATGATCTTTGCATCCTCTCCTCCAAGCTCAATGACCGCCGAGGCATCTGGCTCTTGCTGACGAACCGTCTCCCCCGTGGCAAAGACCTCCTGCACAAAAGGAAGCCCACAGGCCTCGGCAAGCCCCAAGCCTGACGAGCCCGAAAGTGCCACACACAGAGGGCGGTCTGCCACCGTATCTCTCAATTCGCCCAGCAACTCCGCCGTTTTTTGGCGTACACGGGACAGATGCCGCTCGTACTTTTCATATACGATTGTTTCTCCCTCCATCAAGACCAACTTGACGGTAGTGGAACCGATATCCACGCCGAGAGAGAGTTTTTGTTTTTCCTGCATCGTTACTCCGTTCTGTCCGTGAGGACGATTATTCCAATTCAAAGGCACCGGTATAAAGCTGATAATACTTGCCGCCCTCGGCAATCAGCTTTTCGTGATTGCCCCGCTCGATGATCCGCCCCTGCTCCAATACCATGATCACGTCGGAATTGCGAACCGTAGACAGGCGGTGAGCAATCACAAACACCGTCCGTCCCTTCATCAGCGCATCCATGCCCCGCTGCACGATCGCCTCGGTGCGGGTGTCGATGGAGGAGGTCGCCTCATCCATGATCATAACGGGCGGGTCTGCCACCGCAGCTCTGGCAATGGAGATCAGCTGTCGCTGTCCCTGTGACAGATTGGCACCGTTGGCCGTCAGCATGGTTTGATAGCCCTCGGGCAAGCGAGTGATGAAATCATCTGCACCCACCAATTGCGCGGCGGCCATGCACTCCTCGTCGGTGGCATCCAACTTACCGTATCGAATATTTTCCATCACCGATCCCGTAAAGAGATTGGTATCCTGCAACACAACGCCCAAAGAACGGCGCAGGTCGCTCTTCTTGATCTTATTGATATTGATACCGTCATAGCGGATCTTACCGTCATCGATATCGTAAAACCGATTGATCAAATTGGTAATGGTGGTCTTTCCCGCACCCGTCGCCCCCACAAAAGCAACCTTTTGGCCGGGCTCGGCATACAGGGTGATATCGTGGAGCACCGTCTTCTCGGGCACATAGCCAAAATCCATATTTTCGATCTCCACATGCCCCTGTAACAGGGTATAGGTCACACTGCCGTCAGCCGCATGGGGGTGCTTCCACGCCCAGGTATGCGTGCGTTCCTCGCACTCGGTGAGAACACCGTTCTCCATCTTGGCGTTAACCAAGGTCACATAGCCCTCGTCGGTCTCGGGCTCTTTGTCCAACAGCTCAAAGATCCGACTGGCACCTGCCAGTGCCATCACCACGGTATTCATTTGCTGAGAAAGCTGATTGACGTTGTTGGTAAACTGTCTGGCCATCTGCAAAAAAGGCAGAACCACCGCAATACTCACCACTCCCTGATACGTGGGCACGGGAGACAGATTGGGCACCTGTAAGGCAATGAGAACACCGCCTGTGAACGCAATGGCCACGTACAAAATGTTACCGATGTTTCCCATAATGGGACCAAGCATATTGGCAAAGCGGTTTGCGTTGGTGGCATCCCGGCAAAGACGGTCGTTGACCGCTTCAAAGTCCTTCTTGCTCTGCTCTTCGTGGCAAAAAACCTTGACCACCTTCTGTCCGCTCATCATTTCTTCCACAAAACCCTCGGCAGCGGCCACCGACTTTTGCATCTGCATAAAGTAACGGGCACTGTTTCCGCCAACCTTTTTGGTTACCAGGATCATGGCGACGGTTCCCAAGGCAATGACCATCGCCAACCAGGGGTTGAGCATGATCATATACACGATCAAAAAGGTGATGATCAGCCCCGAGCTGAACACCTGGGGAATGGTACGGGAGATCAGCTCTCGCAAAGTATCAATGTCGTTGGTATAGTGAGACATGATATCTCCGTGGGGGGTGCTGTCAAAGAAACGAAGCGGCAGGCTCTGCATTTTGGCAAACATCCGCTGACGGAGCCGATTCATAAAGCTTTGGGTGACAATGGCCATCAAACGGGAATGGAGGAAGGAGGCCACCCAACCTGCCGCATAGATTACCAGCATAGTACCGATGGCCACAAACATACTGCGCCGAATCACCTCCCAGCCTCCGTTTTTCAGACCGTAATCAATTCGATCCAAAAAGTAGCTCATAAAGAGGCTGGCAATGGTAGAGGCAAAAGAGGTCACAATGATACACACCGCTACGGCAATGAGAGAAGCTTTATAATCGGCAAACAGCATCTTCAAAAGCCGACCGATGACTCCTTTTTTCATAGGAGGACGGCCGCTTTTGGGCTGTGTATGAGACTGCTTCATTCTTCCGTTCCTCCCTTCTGCTGAGATTCATAGATCTCACGGTAGATCTCGCAGGTGCGAATCAACTCTGCGTGATTGCCCACCGCATGGATCCGTCCGCCTGCCATCACCACAATTTTATCGGCATGCTCCACGGAGGATACACGCTGCGCAATGATAATCTTGGTGGTATCGGGGATCTCATCGGCAAAGGCCTTGCGGATCAGTGCATCGGTTTTGGTATCCACGGCACTGGTGGAATCGTCCAAAATCAGCACCTTGGGCTTTTTTAAGAGGGCACGGGCAATGCAAAGTCTCTGCTTCTGTCCGCCCGATACGTTGGTTCCTCCCTGCTCGATGTACGTATCGTACCCGTCGGGAAAGCTTTGAATAAATTCATGGGCCTGCGCCAGCTTGCAAATGCGCTCCATCTCCTCATCAGTGGCATTGGGATCGCCCCAACGGAGGTTGTCCTTGATGGTGCCCGAAAACAGCACGTTCTTCTGCAAGACCATGGCAACACTGTCACGCAGTACGGTCAGGTCATAATCCCGCACATTGACACCGCCTACCTTCACGGCACCCTCGGTGGCATCGTACAAGCGGGAGATCAATTGAACCAGCGTGGTCTTGCCGCTTCCCGTTCCGCCGATGATCCCCACGGTCTCACCCGATCCGATAAACAAACGGATATCCTCCAGTGCCATCCGATCCGCCGTTGCGGAATAGGCAAAGCTGACACGGTCAAACAGGATGCTTCCGTCCTTGACCTCGTTGACAGGGGTTACGGGATTGACAATGGAGCTCTCCTCGTTGAGCACCTCAGCAATTCGTCCCGCAGAGGCAACCGACATGGAGATCACCACAATGATCATGGAAACCATCATCATGCTCATCAGAATCTGGGCACCGTAGGTGAGCAATGCGCTGAGCTGTCCTACCTCCAAAGCGGCCTGATTGGTGCTGACAATCAGATAAGAGCCCAGCAGGCTCACACCCACCATCAGCGCATTGAAGCAAAACTGCATCAGCGGATTGTTCAACGCCAAAATGGTTTCCGCACGGGTAAAGTCACGGCAAACCTCGTCGGAAGCGTTTTGAAATTTTTCCGTCTCGAATTGTTCCCGCACGTAAGCCTTGACCACACGGATACCGGAGACGTTCTCCTGCACCGACTCGTTCAGCTTATCGTACTTTTTGAACACCGACTTAAAAATGGGGTGTGCCGACCGAATGATAAAGAACAGGCCGATTGCCAGCACGGGAATGATGACCGCAAACACCGTGGACATGGTGGGACTGATGCGCAACACCATGACCAAAGCCACCGTCATCATCAAGGGACAGCGAATGGCCGTCCGAATGAGCATCATGTAAGCCATCTGCACGTTATTGACGTCAGTGGTCATTCGGGTCACCAGACCCGAGGTGGAAAAACGGTCAATGTTAAAAAAGGAAAACCGTTGCACCGCTGTGTACAGATCGGTACGCAAGTTTTTGGCAAAGCCGCAGGAAGCAACCGAGCAAAAATGCCCTGCCAACACACCGCAAGCCAAGGACAAAAAGGCCAGCAGAATCAGCACGCCGCCGTACTGTACGATCACGGGCAGACCGCCTCCCTTTTCGATCTCGGTCACCAACATGGCGGTAATATAGGGGATCATACACTCAATGATGACCTCCACGGTAATAAACACAGGTGTCAGAACCGAGGGAGTTTTATATTGGCGAATACTTTTAGCCAATGTTTTCAGCATACGACAAACACCTCGCAGGATAATAGTTAGTTACATTATAATACAAAGACATTTCCTAAAATCCGAAGATTTGTAAATGACCTTTGAACTTTCCATTCTTATTTTGTAAAAAAAAAGCACAGCCGCAAGTTGCGGCTGTGCCAAAAAGACAGGATTATTCAGCGTTATAGCCCAAGGACACCCACTGGCCGTCCACCAGCTCCACCGTCAGATTCATCATTGCGGCAGTGCCTTGGATCAGCTTGGCGGTCTCCTCCTGATCGTCCGAAGCGGAATACTTGCTGTTGAACGCATCCATCAACTGATCGGTCTCGGTCTGATTCATCGATTTCTCCAAATGCATGGGGTCGTCAACCAGCTGACCGTTTTCGTCATAAGACAGGGACAGAACTGCCTCGGTGAGCACTTGAGAATCGAACAGCGTATCCACGTACTCGTCAGCAGAAACGCCCAGCGCACCCTCGTTGCCAAACAAAGCGTTTCGGTTTTCCGTGGTGTCGGTCATCATCAGATTCATCATCTGCGTCATGGCAGCAGCTTCCTTCTGCTTCTGTTCCTCGCTCCATTCCTGAGACTCGTTCTTTTCTGCGTAGGACGTGAAGATATCTCCGATCACGCCTGCAACCTTTTCTGCACTCTTGACTTCTACGCCGTGCTTTTCGATCATCTCGGGGGTACTCAAGGACTTAATCACCTCTGCCGATGCCGGTGTCAGCGTATCCAACAAATGCTCAATATCCTCCTGCGTCAGCTCACCGTCAGAGGATGCCACGTTGGCAATCACCTCCACGGTCTTGCCCAGCGAGGTCATCATGGCAGCAAAGCTTCCCTTCACGTACCGACCCTCGGCATCCTGCGTGCCGGCCAAAATGGAATTGGCTACCTCTGTTGCCTCCACCGTATTCAAATAGCAGTTTTCCCGTACCGACTTACTCTGCAGGAAAGCGGTGAGGAACGCAGAGGTCTTTCGATAACCGACGGTCTCGGTGCTTGCCAAGGAATCCATGGCAGGTCCAAAGGAAGCAAAGAGCTTGGTCATGTCGGGATCGCTCTGATCCAAATCGTCCAATACGCCCAACAGCTGCGCAAAGGCATCCGCCAAATGCTTGGCCTCGGCCTCGGGATCGGTCATCTCACCGAAATCCATCAAAACATCCTCAATGGTCAAGAGAACGGTCTTCTGCTCAAAGTCCGCCTGAGAGGATACAAAGCTCTCTGCCAGAGCACGAACCGTTGTGGTTCCGTCTGCCACAGCCTGTGCCTTTTCCTCCCAATCGGTATCGGTCAGCTCGCAAGGAATACCGTATTGGTTGAGAACCTCCTTATACTGCTTTGCGGCCTCGGATACCGACAGATCTCCTCCGTCAGCCACAGCACAAAAGTCTCTCAGATAATTCTCGTATGCACCGTCCAAGGAATCCATCACATCCAGACCGGACAGGGCACTTTCCATACCAAAGTCCAACAAGCCGTGTACCACGGTATAGAGGCGGTCATTTGCCAACAGTTCATACAGCAACAGCTCGGTGATCTCCTTGTCACGCAGGAGCGCCATAGCGTCCTCCTCCAAGGTGTCAGCCACCTCGTGTTCAATCATCAAGGCAACCACGTTGATCAGAGTAGCAACATCCTCCTTGACGGTATCCGCATTGGATTCCTCCAAAGCAGACCACAGGTCCTCATCCATGCTTCCCAGCTCGTCACCGATCTCGGGTGCATCCATGCCGCAGAACGGCTCACCCTGTCCCCAAGCCTCGCCGGCACCTGCCAAAAATTCGGCTGCCAGCACGGGAATCATGCGGGACTTGGAGAAGGCGGGAACGATGCGGCGAAGTGCCTCGGCCGTACCCTCGGGATCGGTGTCGGCATCTCCCATTGCACTGCCTGCGCTGATGGCAGCAGTCAAAAACTCAGCCTCATTGGACAACGTAACCGTGTCACCGTCCAAATTACCGGAAGCAAGCCAGTTATAAATCAGCTTACCGCCACAGAAATTGACGGTCGTGGTAGCGGCGTTGTGATGAACCCCGTCCACCACCTCGGTAATCGCACCCAGAACAGCCGTTCCGTTGGTCTCCTCCTGTGCGGTATCCTCGGTCTCATAGGAAGAAATGGCATCCACGGCGTT
>JAFTRT010000001.1 GCA_017462145.1 Clostridia bacterium | reverse complement strand
TATTCCGTGTAAACACACAGCAGGTATTATACCATATTTGGAATCAAATTGCAAGAGCTTTGTTGAATTTTTTTAAACTTTTTTCTTGGTTTCTGCACGTTTTTTTACAATCATTTTGATTACGGCCAAAGTACCGATCATCAAGAAGATCGAAATCGGCAAAGAAAGGTACCATCCCACCTTGTGAAGCAAGCCTGCCAAAATGTAAGAGACAAAGGAAACCGCCGCCACGGTAATGGCATAGGGCAGCTGGGTCGAAACGTGCTCCACGTGGTTGCACTGAGCACCGGCAGATGCCATGATGGTGGTGTCGGAAATGGGCGAGCAGTGGTCACCGCAAACGGCACCCGCAAGGCAAGCCGACATGGCGATGATACCAAGAGTACTGTCAAGACCAATGGCATCCTGTACAATGGGAATGAGGATACCAAAGGTACCCCAAGAGGTGCCGGTAGCAAAGGCGAGACCGCAAGCCACCAAGAAAATAATGGCGGGCAAAAATAGCTTAAGCGCACCTGCATTTTCCAAAAGAGCCTTAACAAACACATTAGAACCAAGCAGCCCCGTGGTATTCTTCAGAGCGGTTGCGAGCGTCAAGATCAAAATGGCGGGAACCATGGCCACAAAGCCCTTCGGGATCGCTTCCATCGAGGTTTTGAAATCGACCAAGCGACGTGCGATCAAATAGATCATAATGACAACAAGTGCGATCAGGGAGCCCCAAGGTAGCGCCACGGTGGCATCGGTATTGCCAAAGGAATCGATCAGACTCCACTGGCATCCACTGTCAGCGGTAAAGAAGCCGCCAACGTACATCAGCGCCACGATACAGGCAACGATCAGCACGCAAATGGGCAGGATCAGATCCAGAACGCGGGCACGCTCGTTTTCTCCATGCTCCTCGCTGTTATCCTCACCCTCGGCAGCATTGAGATTGCCTTCCTTCATTGCCTTGAACTCAACGCCGGCCATTTTGCCGTAATCAAAGCCCATAAAAGTAATGGCAATGACGAAAACGATGGTCAGCAGTGAGTAGAAGTTATACGGAATGGCTTTGATGAAGTAGAACAGACCTTCTCCGTCGGCAACATACTCCGAAACGGCAGCTGCCCAGGAGGAGACCGGCGCGATCATGCAAATGGGCGCAGCGGTAGCATCAATAATATAAGCCAGCTTGACACGGGACACCTTGTGGGTATCCGAAACGGGACGCATCACACTACCGACCGTCAGGCAATTGAAATAGTCGTCCACAAAGATCAGCACACCAAGGGCAAAGGTAGCCAGAATGGCGCCCAAGCGAGTCTTGACGTGAGTCTGGGCCCACTTGCCGAAGGCCTTGGAGCCTCCCGCCTTGTTGAGCAGGACCACGATGGCGCCAAGGATCACCAAAAAGGCGAAGATGCCCGCAGTGTCGGACACAGCGGTGATGATACCCTTGCTAACAGCGGCATCCATGGCCTTGACAGGGTTGAAATCGGCATAAAACAGTGCCGCGGCAACTACACCCACAAACAGTGAGCTATAGACCTCCTTGGTCATCAGCGCCAAGCCAATGGCAATGATGGGCGGAACCAAGGACATAAAAGTTGAATAATAAGGGCTATCGGGCATTTCGCCGTTACGCAACGTGATGGCCAATACAACCACTGCAATGAGCGCAACACAAACAATGATCAAATTGATAAGCGTTTTTTTCTTCATTGCAAGCATAGCTTCGACTCCTTTACAAAATATTCATTTTTATTGTAACGGTTTCGATTATTTTTGTCAAGAACGTTTCTCTTTTTTTAGCCCCCAAATTCGCATTTTTCGAATTTTGTTGTGCAAAATGCGTGTAGCTTCTCCGATTTCTCTCCAAAATGGCAGGAATACGGACGGCACACACGCCAAAGCAAGCGGCAAATTCCCTACCATGCTTGCAAAAGCGGCGGTAACAAGTCCACCACAGCCAAGCATCATTTTCCCTATGCGCAAAGAAAACGGTAACATTTTTTTACAGCTGATAGCACGGCAACAAAACAGTGCTACACTTGAAAACAAAGTTGCAAAAACAGCCCCAAGGATTGCATATTTGGGTATCAACAAAAAACATAACGCCCCGTGCACCGCCACGCCAAACATAACCGATGTCAACGTTCCGCCGGAGCGCAGCTTGACTGTATATACACTACCAAGAAAGGTTGACAACGCCGAAAACAAAGCTGCCACGGCCAGAAGCGGAACAAACCTTACCGTATCACCAAAATCCGCCGCAAGAAACAGCTTGATCAAAGGTCGAACCAACAGAATCAACCCCAACGTACATCCAAACAATATGGGCAGAAGCATACCGTAGACACGGTTAAACATATTCTCACAAGCGCTCCCTTCTGTATGCAGTACTGCGTAATGCCAAACCTCCAAAAAAACACTCGCCGCCAGTGTGATCAGTGCGGGCAGCTTGTAAGCAGCGGCATAGATCCCCACCGCTCCACTGCCGTGAAACCACAGTAAGACATAGCGATCCAGTGCAGAAAGCAACCACCATAACAAAGCCGTGGGGATCAAGGGGAGTCCATAGTGAAGCATGGCGCTCCGCAGAGCCGTAGGAGTCTGTTTTGCGCTTTTGGGGCGCAAATAGACTTGCAGGAGTATAGCGGTCACCATGTCGGCCGCATAGACAGCTGCCAAATAACCACCGACACCAAGACGCCAAACCGTTAAAAACAGAAACATCATTAAAACCGTGACAAGAGTACTAAAAATTTGCTGCACGGCATAAAAGCCATATTCTCCCCTCGCCCGCAGAACATGGGAATAATAGCTGTGAAAAATAGCAGCGAGCACATACAAAGCAATATGGAGCACATAGGGACGTAAAGCAGAAAAAAAAGCGATAATGGGCAAAACAACCGCCAAAATAACGCCACCTCGCCGCAAAAGCCAACCGCCGACAGCCAACACGTCCCCTTCCCGTTCCCCACCCGCAGCAAAGCGAAAAACTGCTTCAGGCGCGTACAATGCACAAAGCGGAATCAACAATACAGCAGTATTGACCAAAATATCTACCCGCCCAAATTCTGCCGGTGTCAGCGCTGCACTGTAAAGTGGCATCATCAAAAGCACGGCCAGTTTGGAAAAAAACGTACCGAGCCCCAGCACCCACATTTTAAACAACATTCCTGTTTGTTTTGCCATTTTCAAAGCTCTCCTTACTTTATCATAAATAGTTTTCCAAAAAGCCATTTGATTTTGTAAGGAAATTTGTGAATACAAAACACCCAACCTGCCATTTGACAGATTGGGTGAAATTGTTTTGATCCGGTTTGCGTATCACTACATAATGCGCCAAAGCATTATTCGACGTAATATACCACACTTCCATTGTTCATATCGGTATAAGAACCACCGATAGAGGTATAACCGATCGAATTGTTTGTATTATACGCATTGATCTGAGCGAAACCGCCGTCATTCCAAACGCCACCGTGCTCACCGCCGCGGACATACTGACCGTAATAAACATAGATATTAACGGCTCTGAATGTATTACTTTGAGTCAGCTTATTTGCCGCAATGGTTGCACCGGTGCCGTTCATTATGATGCCATCGCTGTAGTCACTACGATCGACAACGCCGTCGCCGTTGATATCGGTATTTGCAGGATGCGCGCCGAATACCACGTTGGAATAGTCGTATACGTTAAAGGCATCCACGGTTGCAGTACCACCAAAAATACCCGCGTAAACGTAAACAGTTGCCTCTTTTCCGGTCGTGCTTCTAATATCGGAGCGAGAAATGTACTGATCAATACCGGTTACGAAGCCGCCGCCATTACCGCCGTTAAAAGTGCCATCATAGATGCGAACGGTTGCACCGCCGATCACCTTCAAGCCATAGAAAGCGGAGGGACCGGATTTGCCTGTCAGCTTACCGGTAGAAGTGTTCATCCAGCCATAGAAAGTACCGTCATAAATGTTGATGGTACCGCTACTGTTGGCCGCAACACCGTTGCCGAACTGCGCTTCGTAGGTGCCGCCGTAAACGGTGATATCACCACCGTTCAGTTCAATGGCGTGACCGCCTGTAATGCTCTTTTTGCTTTGCCAACCGGTGGAAATGTTATCTTTACCAAGTGCATTGTATGTATCGCCTACCAGGTTACCGGTCGCACTTACGGTGATCTGATTGGCACCGTCCTTTGCACCCATGATCATATTACCGCCCGAGCAGCAAATGCCGCCGCCCGCCGTTGCGATGATATTACCCTTTAAAATACGCACGTCGCCGCCGCTGACACGAACGGCGTAGCTGGTAACGGTCAAATTTGTATAATTGTAGTTGCTGATATTTGTTACATTTTGTAATCCCGTGTGGGTCAATACCACATTACCGTAGCAGGTAAAGGAACCGCCGTCCACATAGATACCATCGGTATTGACATATTCCACCGCGATGCCGTTTGCATCGGGCCACTGCAACGTGTAGGCGTTGGTGGTGTCATCAGATCTGGTATTGGCAGATGTAATGGTATAATCATTTGTCGCATCGGCAACGGTCAGGTTTCCACCCGAAATGGCAATAGCGGAAGCTCGCATGGTTTTGATAGAACCGCCATTTTGCATATTCAACTGACCACCCACAAGACCAATGCCAAGCTCGTAACATTGGATGGCGGTATTGTTCAGCGTAATGGTGTTTCCGTGATTGGCAGATGCCAGATAAACACCAATGCTGGCATGGTGCGTGCCGGAGGTCTTGGTATTGGTGGACTCGATACCGACGTTTACCGCTGCGTTGGTCAGATTGACCGCAAAAGATGCACTCGCATCGCCGGATGCCGCATAAACGCCATAGCACCTTACGTTACTCTCCAAGGTAACCGTGCCGCCCATCATATCGACCGTACCGCCTGCGGAATGGATGCCGTAGGACTCATCACCCAGTAGCTCATAGTTATAGTTTGTCGAAGCCACCGAACCGCCGTCGGTAAAGATGCCCTTACCGTAGCTGCCGCTGGTAGAGATGGTTGCTCCGCCGTTGGTACTTGCAAGAACATTGACACGCCCGCGCGAGGCGTAAATACCGGTCTGATAGGTACCATCATCCAAAATAAAGGATGTATCTTTCACATGGAAGCTATCCATACCCTCCACGGTGGAGTAAATGCCGTAGGTATGGTCTCCCGTTACCGTAAACCGGGAATCTTCAATGGTCAAAAGACCATTTTCCATAAACACCGCTCGGCTATAATCGCCAAACACGTGATAAGAGGTATCGGTAACCGACAGCGTACCATCAGCCATATAGATGGCCGCATCGTACTCGTTGTTCGAGGTAAAAGTTAAGGTGTTTCGCTTGGTCAGGTCACCGCCACCGATGGTCAGCTTGCCATCGTTCATTTTGATGATATTATTGTTGGATGAATAAAAGCTGCCTGTATTGATGGTAACCGTCGCATTGCCGCTATTGAGGATACAATAGCTTTCACCCTGTGCCGCCAACTTACCGGCCGCATCGGAATCAAGTGCGGTGTTGGAGGAAGCCCACGGATAGTTGTTGAAATACGCCGTCTGGAATGCCTCGGCATCGATCTCCTTGATCATCACACCGTTTTGCGAAAACTCCCAGGCATTGGGCACGCGGGAAGAAAACGTTCCCTTTTTCACCGCCAGCTCACCGCCGCTGGCATTGACGCACGCAGTGGTATTCACGCCGAAATAACTGTAAAAGCCACCCTGTGTCACATCCAACTTGCCTTTGGACATCTGAATCGCTGCGTAGTACTGTGACACATCTGTTTTTTCGCTTGCACTCTTGATCACATTCTCATAGCCGTAAATGGTGATCTGCACATACTTTTCGTCTGCACCGGGGGCGGTTGCGCCTACATATTTGTAATTATCGGTCTTATCCACCCAATAGGTATAATACCAATCGGCCATTTCAGCCACATTCACGTTGGTCTCATCCTCACTGGTACGGTAGTAACAATAGGTGTCGGCTTTGATCGTATGATCACCCTTTGTCACCGTTTTGTCAAAATACAGGTTTCCGTGGATATAGACCGATGCACCGTTGTTGGTCGGATAAGACGTAATGATGGGTGCAGTCCTTTCATAGGTATCAAACATACCTTCACCCACATTTTGGTAAAACAAAACCGCTTCACCGGTATTCTCTACCAAAGTGCGTTGGGTATTCTCGGCATCGGACAACGCATTGTTGTTGTAAGTATAATACTCAGAATAGCGAGGACCACTTTCAAAGGTGCCGTTCATAATGGTCAAAACGCCACCGGTGATATTAAACACCGAGCCAACGGGATTATACAGCGCACCGGTCTTTTCCGCAGAGGTATCGGTCACCGTAAGACGCACGCCGTTGCCAATATTCAAAATGGGCTCATGACCATTACGTTGGATCTCAATACCGTTCAGATCCAGAATCATATCGGCATCCAGATTTTCCGCGTGCTGATTGATGATCAGCGGATTTTCGATCTCGGGAGAAAGCTGGATATAGGGGTAGCCGTGATTGATGGCCGAGAAGAATTCCTCCTGGTTTTTTACCACAAACACGCCGTTAACGGTATAGTCCAGATTCGGATGCTCCTCTATGGTACCGTCCGCTTTTTCTTCCTCAAAAATAACAGGAACGCGCTCCACAAATTTGGGGACAACAGTGCTCAGCACGGAGGCACAGCAGCACAAAACAGCGCCGAGGATCAGCAAAACGATAAGCAAGATGCGAACCGGTTTCATTCAATTGTACCTCCTTTTTTCAAAATCAGATGATGCAGCAGGACTTAACGGCGCTGCTCAAACCGTACATTGCCCACAAAGGGATAATTTTTGGAGTAGCATTGAGAGAGGAAAAATTTCTGAACTTTAACGCCATTCTCCTCTACAAAGAGGTGGAAGGTATGGTTATCATAAACCTCATACACCGGCTGATTATCGGCACCCATACCCACCTGACGGCGCACCGATGAGATCACGCCGGGGCACTTCACATAGTGATACTGGCGACGCAGTGTGCGATCAATCGCAATTGCTTCACTGACATTGGAATCAGTATCGTGATGTGAAATCGGAATATTGGCAACGGGAACGTTGTTGCGGAAATTGGTTAGATTAGAATTCCATCTTGTGGATGAAGTCCAGTTGTTTCCGTACCAGTTCTGGTAGGTAATACTTGCCGTATCGATCTGATAAACACGGTCGATTTTAACCGTAGTTGTTTTGGTCACATCCTGATCCAACGTTTCCCACTGGCTGTAAACGCCCTCAGGCTGATTAGGCTCAGGCTCCATTTTGCCCCAGTCAATGCTGTTGGTCTTAATGGTCTCCAACGTGGTGGTTGTCACCGTTTCGGAAAGGGTGGCCGTGTTCACAAAGATGCGGTATTCGTAATTTGTCAGATTTTCGGTGGAAATATCTGCAAAGGTGTATGTATTGCCGCTTCTTGTGTAATACAAATACACACCGCCGCTGATCGGCTCCTGATCCTTGGTCTGTTCACGGACGATCTCCGGATTTTCAGTAATCGTTTCGCCTGCAACAAAATCCTTTGCACTGCTAACCATGGTATGGTGATGCACTTCTGTGGTTCCGTCCGGATAAACGTCGGTCAACTCACCGTTGATGGTCATAGTGTAAAGATCGTCTAACTTGTCAATACCCTGGTAAAGATGGAAGCTGGGCTCTTCCGGGGTGGAGTTCTCATCTCTTCCTACCAAAAAACCGCCGAGCTGATGGTCGTGGATGGCGTTTTTGGGTGTCATGGAAATGGTGTAGCAGTTTTCTTGCTCCACACCCGCATCAAACACAAAGCTGGGATGATGGTAGCTGAATTTATAGCAATTCACCTGCTCGGTGTAGCGCACCTCCAAGGGGCTGAGCAGTGTACCGCCCTCATCGCTGACAGTGGGGTTTGCGGGGCTCGTACGGCCAGAGGTATCCCAAACGCGAAAGTAGAGCAAGCGCTCCATTTCCATAACAAGTGGCTCGATACGGATCTCCATATCACCACTGCCGCTATCCCAAATGCGGTAGGCCTCTTTGCCCTCGGCGGTGGTATATGTTCCCGTATCGAAAATGATCTCCGTGCCCCCCACAGAGCCGTAGTCCTCGCCCTCTGCAGTGTTGTATTGCTTACCTTCCTTGGCGGCGGCGATCACCGCCTCAATGTCGATCTGAGGCAGTACAACGTGGTCACCGTGGTGCTCCACGTGATCGGCAAACTGCACCGCCAGCTTCTCAACAAAGTTTGCGGGAGCCGTAAATTGCAGATCGTAAGAGGTGGGCACCTCTGCAATACGCTTCTCGCCGTCAACCTCCTCCCAGTTACGCACCACCACATGTATAGTACGCAGTGCGTTCATGGCCACACGGTCGGTGTGCTCGCCACTCCAGAAGGCGGTGTTGGTAAAGGAGAGCGCGCTGACGTCATCAATCACGGCACTACAAGAAAAACTGGCAACGCGTGCCGCATCGCCGGAATCTTGCTTTGAAACAAATTTTGCCGCGATCCAGGAGACAATATAGACAGAAAGCACCACAACGGCAAGCAGGATCAGCGTCATGCGCCAAATATTAAACGGTTTCTTGACTTTGGCAGTCTTGACAGGCTTTGCGGCATCGACTTTCATCTGTATCGCTCCTTTCTTTCAAATTTTCTAAAGGTAGAGCCCCTCGGTGTCCCCAAGGGTCTGATCCGGCGACGTCGAGGGGCTATTTTATGATCAGGGAACAGGCTTGATGGAAACAGTATCAAATTCGTAAAGCTTCAAATGTCTTATAATATTTTGACAAACCTCTTCAAATCTTTGTTGAATCGCCAAGTTGCTGTATCGCAGGATCGTAATGCCTAAGCTTTGCAAATATTGATCGCGTACTGCATCCCTTTCGGCGTTTTCCAACTCTGCATGCTGAATACCGTCAAGCTCAATGACGGTTTTGGAAGTTGCAATGTAAAAGTCCACAATATATGGTCCGATGTTTTTTTGACGGTGCACAGTCAAAGGCAATTTTTTTAAGAAATCATACCATAGGTGCTTTTCTTCATCGGTCATTTCCCTGCGCAACCGTTGGGCACACCCGACTAATTTTTTGTTGTATTGGTAAGACATTTTGCATCCTCATCCGTCTCGCTTCGCTCGACACCTTCTCCCGCTTGGAGAAGGCTTTGAGTAACACTTGTACCGAGTATAAAAAACTCGACTATCATCAGGCTTCTCCTAACCGAGAAGCTGGCGCCGCAGGCGACTGATGAGGTAGCCGCAAAGCGGCGTGTTCCACCTCAAAACTACTTTGCATCCTCATCCGTCTCGTTCTTAGAAAAGGGTTTTGCTGTAACAGTTTCTTCATCCGATGGTATCCCCTGTTCGGCCTTGAGCCGTTCGATCTCACGGCGGATCTCGTCCAGCTCTTCGGTATCGGACTTCTTTTCGCTTTTATAAGACATGATCAGCAAGAACGCGGCAATGACAAGGATGATTGCTGTACCCAAAGGGGATTTCATAAAATCCACCACGCGGCCTGCACCATCCAGGTGGAAGGCCACACGCCCCTTGATCTGGTCAATGCTCATGGGGTCGTCGGGGGTGTTGTTGGCAGTGCCTTGGGTCTGCACGGTCTGTCCATCGGGAGAAATGGCGATCAGCTCATGCACCACAAGGATGCCCTTGGATTGAAATACGACCCAATCACCAATCTCATAGCTGTCGCTCCTCACCACAAAGATCATATCATCCACAGAAAGGTGGGGCTCCATGCTGCCCGAGACCACAACTCCCACCCCAAAGCCAAGGGGCATGGGCATTTGGTCACCGGTCAGGTTTTGCACGTTGATCTGATAAACCATAAATCCCAGTGCAATGCTGATGATCACGATCAGAATAATGCGCAACGTCATGCGCGTTTTGGTGCTTGTTTTTTTCATTTACTCCACATCCGTTTATTCAGCAGCCATGCAACATAGAAGATCAAAATACCGCCGCAGACCATCAGCACAACGACCCACACCCAACGCATGGTGCCGCCGGCCTCGGTTTCTCCGTCAGCGGTGCCCTCCACCATGGTTCCACCCTTGGCTTCGGGTTCTAAGTGCTCCTCGGCGTAGGTGTTGATGCCAAGGGTCAGCGAAACGCCCTCACCCTTGGTGGCCAAATTGCCGTAAAGGGTATCCAGCACATCGTCGCCCCCATCAAACAGCCAACGGAGCTCCAATTCAAACTCCTCATAGGAGCTACGCCCAAGCAGGCTAACGTGTCGGCTGAGCCGTGCGCGGTCAACGTTGACCCACTGCTCCTCACCGCCGATCAGATAGCGACCTTGGCTATCCTTCAATCGCACCTCCATGGGAAAGTTGTATTCCTTTTGTACCTTGCCGTTGATGCGGAAGGTAAAGTCCAGATCGGTCTCATAAACAACGGCCATATTACCGTTGTTATACATGCCGAACTTATATTTTGAAACAAACCCCGGGGCCACCACCGAGACACCGTCGCCCGACAGGATGGTGGTCTGCCCTTGGCCGTTTTGGTAAGAGGAGGAAAAGATATTTACGTCCCTGCCTGCTTCCCACGCTTTGTCGGGCGCTTCACCCGTGACAACTTCGGGATTTTTGCCAACGATGAACAAGATGTCAGTGCCCTCGGGCAGATAGTTGCCCACGCGCAGTGAAATAATGCCAATGGTCAACAGCACAACGATCATAATGATGGTCACCATCAGCATGATCCACACCCAAGCACGTCGCTGGATGACGTTGGCCGCTGATTCGTTCAGCCCTTCCTTCGCCAAAGACGATTCCTCCTTTCGGTTAAAATCACTTTTTCACAATCCCTCACCCACTTTGTGGGAGCTCCCTTTGCACAAGGGAGCCTTGCAGTGCGCGAAAGGCGCAAAAGAAGCGTAGCATTTTCCGCTTTTCAAGGGGTATATTCGCAAATATGCCCTTTGGAACACAGAAAAAGCCAATATTTCAAAGTGGAGCCCCACGCCCCACCCTGCCACGGAAGGCAGGGCGTGGGGGATGTATCAGATGTTTGACTGAAATCACAAAGGGTTGAATTAGTCGACCTGAGTGACGGTGATAGTAAAGGTCAATTCAACGACGGCAGCGCTACCATCGGCGGCATCGTTGCCAAACTGAGTATCCTCTGCATCGGTTGCAGCCTTAGCATCAGCATCAGCTCCTTCTTCGAAGGGCCATTCCCATGTTACTTCGATGTTCTTAGTGGGCAGTTCAGTATTGGGATCAACCTTGGTTGCGCTCAAAGCTGCGACAGCTGCCTTAAATTCAGCGAAAGAATCGTACTCGGTGCTATTAAGCGTCCAGACAAGCTTATCAAGCAAGGTGGTATTAGTAGAACCGGTAGCCTCAACACCAATAGTAACACTGTAAGCAACTTCGGGCTTAAAGGTTTCACCATCAGCCAAGAAAACAATTTTCTCAGTGTTTGTTGTGCCGGGAGCAACAACCTTGTCGCCATTACCGTTAACATTATCATAAGTGCTATCAAACAGATCGAAAGTCAGAGTAGTAGTACCCCAACCCCACTTTGCAACACGAGCAGAATCTTTACCAGAAGCTTCGGACGTATACTTCGCAAAAGTACCGCTGATTGCGCAAGTAGAAGCCAGGCAAAGAACAAGCAGAACAGCTGCAATTCTCATAAACTTCATCTTTTTCATGGTTAATTTTCTCCTTTTTTGAATTTGCCTTTCGGCATCAAAATTCTTCCCTATTCGGGGAGATCATTTATTGTCGGGCTTGCGCCCAATGTCGCGCATTGCCGCGACAATATATATTCATCACCCCGAACCGTAGCTTCAGGGGAAGAATACGACAAAATTGGGTGCGCTCCGTCGCGCTTGGGATGTGTGTTGGTCTTCCCTTGGGAAAAGGGATTTCTACGCACGCGTGGGCGAGGGCATCTTTTTGTTATTCGCCCTTGTTCTCCTCATCCTTCTTGGCTTGTGCTGCCTTGAGTGCGGCAAGCTCAGCCATCAGGGTATCCACGTCGTTTTGCTTGGCCTTGTTGGCCTTTTTATAACGAAGCAGCTCGTAAGTCACCAGTGCCGCAAGGGGGACGCCAATGCAAATGATCAAGCCCCACGTGGACTGCATAAACATAGCCACGCTGCCAAGGTGGGCGATACGGGTGCCCTCATAGCGACCAACCAGGTTCTCGGCAGGCACCGAGATCTTATCGGCGGTGGGGTTGTTATCACCCTTGGTGTTAAAGTAGAGCTTACCCTCGGCATCATACACAACGCCGTTCTCCTCTGCGGGCAACACACGGTGGGTTACGACCGCGCCGCTATTGCTGGCAGGATCAAAGAAGGAAATGATGTCGCCGGGCTTGATCTCAGAAGGATCCACATCCTTGACGATGATCAAGTCACCGCCCAGGATGGTATCCTCCATGGACTCGGTCAAAACGATCAGCGGTGTGTTGCCGCCAAGGCTGGGCACGTCATCACTGAACAGGCCCTGCACGATCAAAATGCAATTGATAACCAAAATAGGGATCAAGATCACACACAAGACGATGCCGATGACGTTAAACGTTTTTTGTTTGGTCCATTTTTTCTCGGTAGTCGCTTCGGCTTGTTGTGCGTCCATCTTTTTCTCTTCACGCATCGGTTACTTCTCCTTTTTCTGCCGCACGCTTAGCCTTGCGTCTTTCGCGTGCCTGCTGCTTTTTGAACGCCTTTTCTTCGGCGATCTGCTGGCAAACCAGGTCGATGCCGTCCTTGACCACGCCCACGGCGGCAGGCTCAACCACCTTGACGGTGGTGGCAGAGGACTTCATCTTAACGTTGTTCTGGCTTGCATAGCTCTTGAAATCTCTGTCGATAAATGTAAACTGGCAAACGATCTCGCCACGCTTGATGGTAAGACGTACCAAACGCTGTGTTCCCTGCTTGTAGTCGCAGTAGCTGTTGTTTCTGAACTCCTTGGCACCCTCCTTGGCGGCGGCATGCTTGCAGATCTCG
>JAFTRT010000024.1 GCA_017462145.1 Clostridia bacterium | reverse complement strand
TTCTCCTGTTGCTTTTACTGATCCGATGACAAACCAAGCGGCACATAAAAAACGCTTATGAAGCAGATCTTGCCTCATAAGCGTTTTTTTATTTGGAGATCTTTTGTCTCCGCACGTCCACACCGGAGAACAACAAGGGCAAATATTCACCCACCAGACGGCTGGTGATCCGCTCGTTGTACTTGGCCTCCAGTTCCTTGGTTGGAAGATTGGTATTGATGATGGTAGAACGGCGATTGTTGATTCGGGTATTGAGCACGTCGTACAGGCAGGACAGCGTAAACTGATTCACCAACTCGGTTCCCAGATCGTCCACGATCAAAAGATCGGCCTCATAGTAACGAGACAGATCCCGTCCCCGGTCTGCATCACTGCCAAACCGCTTGCTCTCAAAGTCATTGAGCATGCCAACGGCCGTGACGTAAAAAGCGTCATAGCCCCGTCGGATCACCCGCTCGGCCACGGCAGTGGAAAGATGGGTCTTTCCCAAGCCTGTGGATCCCATCAACAGATAATTGCGATACGTATGGCGATCAAATCCATCCGCAAACCCCTGCAGATGCTTGACGTTCCGTTGCATCCGTTCCTTGGCGGCACCCTCATAGTAGGAAAGTGAAAAATTATCAAAGCGTTGCTCGCCAATCAGTCCGCCCAATCCCGAGCACGCATATCCCTCCAATGCCAATGCCTGCTTCATACAGTCGCACATGCTTCCGTCAACATAACCCGAGTCGCCGCAACGAGGGCACTCATAGTGCACATCGGAATAATCGGTTGGAAATCCGTTTGCCGTCAGCACGGCATCCCGCTGTGCCTCCAACTCCCGATTGCGTTCTTTCAGCTTGCGGATCGCCTCCTCGGTGTCGGCTCTTCCCGACACGATAATCGCCATGATATCCATGCCCGTACCGGACAGGATACGATCCAGTGCCATCACATCGGGAATGGCCGCATACAGCTCCATCCGCCGCTCCTCCGCCTGCTTCTGGGCTCTCGCATATTTATTGGCATACTCGGCCTTGACCTTTGCATAGGCTTCCTTATTGTATCCCATTGGGACCCCCTTCCGTCAATCGGCAGAGCCGTTATCGTAGCTTCGTTTCAGGGCGGCTTCAAAGAAATCATCCAAGTCGTAGCTCTTTTCCCGAGACGGTACCCCGGAACGACCGCCGTCCTTCTCCCCTCGTTTTGCCTCCTCAAAGGCACGAATCTCTTCTACGGTACGCAGCTTCTGCGCATACCATTTTTCCAACACACCGTTGGTATATTTGGGAGCAGGCTGCTGAATCTTATCCACCGTGATCTCATAGGCCATGCGAATCACATCCAGATCGTATCCGTACTGCTCCACCCAAGACAAAAACAGCTTTCGCTCGGTGGCCGAAAGCTCTCTCGTACCAAAACCGAACAGATGCTTGATCTTCCCAAGGAGCTCGCCCGAGCGTTCGATGCGGTCAATCCTGGCCTGAACCTCCTCATAGGCGGTCAAGCCCTCGTCATAAAAGCCCAACGCCACCTTTTCCACATAGCGCACGCCACGCTTTCCCAAGCGGCGAACGTAGGCCAAAATTGCCAGAACAGCGGCCTCCTCAAAGCCAAAGCGGTGTACCAATCCCACCAAAATCCCCGTATCGTAGGTATTAAAGGTCTTGCCGGCTACACGCTGTGCTTCTTCAATAAATTGAGAGGTAACGGCACGCTCCTCCAAAAGGCTGGCCAGCTCGGCGGTTTCATAGGAAGAAGTGGCCTCGGTCTGCTCCACCGCACCGTTGCGATGAGCAGACGGGATCTTTGCGCTGTCTGTGCTTTTTTTAGACGATCCTGCCTTGGTAGCGTTGGCCAACAGGCCTGCGCCCTTCCAATAGCGCACCGCTCCTTCTGCCACCGTCCGTTCCATGCCCAAGCGTTCCAACAGTTCTTCGGTCAACTCTGCATTTCCCTCTCGGTCGGCAGACAGCAAAAGGCCGATCAGCAGATGCAGCTCGGTCTCGTCCGCATTGGACAACAGATCGCCCAAGTGTTCCGGAACGCTGCCATCGCACTTCAAGCACCATTTTGTCTGTCTTTTCATCTTATTGTTCTTCCGGCTCCTTGGCCAGCTCATAGCACAGCGTCATCAGCGAATCGCCGATATGCTCGTTTTCCACTACGATGCGAGAGCCAAGGTCCAGCTCCTGTCCCGTAAAATTCCAAATTCCCCGAACCTGCGTGGTCGCAATACGGGCGGCAACCTGCTCCGCCTCCTCCTTGGGAAGGGTCAGAACCACCATATCCACCATACACTCGTCCAAGCGGCGCTCCAATTGCTCCATTGGATAGACCTTGGCCTTGGCCACCGTCCGACCAATCAGATCGGGGGAAATATCAAACAGAGCCACCACGTTCACGCCCCGTTTTTCAAACATGGGGCTGCGAATCAGGGCACTGCCCAGATTGCCAACGCCCACCACTGCCGCACGCAGACCCTTTTCTACTCCTAAAATCTCACAAATGTTGGAATACAGATATTGAACGTTATATCCATATCCCTGTTGACCAAAGCCCCCAAAGCAATTCAGATCTTGTCTGACCTGCGAGGCGGTCACGTTCATCATGCGGGAAAGCTCTGCCGAGCTGACCCTTGTCTTTCCCATGCGAATCAGCATCCGCAAATACCGAAAATATCGGGGCAGACGTTTAATCACCGCCTGCGACACCTGCGGATTCTGCTTGGTTTTGGAAAGGCCTTTGCCCTCGGGATT
>JAFTRT010000023.1 GCA_017462145.1 Clostridia bacterium | reverse complement strand
GGTCAGTACCTTGGTAATGGGCTTGTCCGCGAATCTCCGATGAAATTCCTTGCCCATCTCATCCATCAGACGGACATCCATTTGGTGATTGAGAAAGCTGTCTACCTTCAAAATATTGCCCGGCTTCACGACGCCGTCCTTCAGGATCCGTTGCTCTAAAAAATTCATGATGGTTCCTCCCTTAATGATTGGCTTATTTAACATTATATCCCTTTTTGTCGGATTTGTCAATCTGTTTTTCGGAATTTGTGTCGGAAAGGGGGATAAGTTTTGACTTTTTTCATGGTATGCAGTATAATGTTAATAATAAAAAAGAAGGAGACACACGATGGAACGTTTATCTTTTGAATGTGATTATAACGAGGGTGCCCACGAGAAGATTTTAGAGGCGCTTGCAAGAACCAATCGGGAGCATTTGCCGGGCTACGGTGCCGATTTTTACTGTGCCCGTGCCAAGGAAAAGATCCGTGCGGCGTGTGATGCACCCGATGCGGATGTATTTTTTCTGGTAGGAGGAACTCAGACCAACAAAACGGTGATCGATGCCCTTCTTGCCAACTACCAGGGCGTGGTATCCGCCGCTACGGGTCATATTGCCGCTCACGAGGCGGGAGCCATTGAAGCAACGGGGCACAAGGTGCTGGCTCTGCCCCACCGTGAGGGAAAGCTGGAGGCGGCAACGCTCCGTGCGTATCTTGAGAATTTCTACTATGACGACAGCCATGACCACATGGTATTCCCGGGTATGGTATATATTTCCCATCCCACCGAGTACGGAACTCTCTATTCAAAGGACGAGCTTTGCGCTCTGTCCGAGGTTTGCCGTCAGTATGAGTTGCCCCTCTTCCTGGACGGTGCGCGGCTTGGCTACGGCTTGGTCAGCGAGGGGACCGATGTGACCCTTTCGGATCTTGCCGCTCTTTGTGACGTCTTTTACATTGGTGGCACCAAGGTTGGCGCGCTGTGTGGCGAGGCAGTGGTGTTCTCTCGCGGAAACGCCCCCCGTCAGTTCATGACCATTGTGAAGCAGAACGGTGCCTTGATGGCAAAGGGACGCTTGCTCGGTATCCAATTCGACACGTTGTTTACCGACAATCTCTACCTGGAGATCAGCCGTCACGCCATTGTTTTGGCGGATCGGTTGCGCCGCGGCTTTGCGGAGAAGGGATATGAGTTTTATTATGAGACGGTGACCAATCAGATCTTTGTGATCCTGGACGATGCGCAAAGAGAGCGTCTTGGCGGACTTGTGACCTTCAGCTTCTGGGAGCGACTTGCCGACGGGCGGACGGTGGTACGCTTTGCCACCTCCTGGGCAACCGAAGAAGCCGATGTGGAGAAGTTGATTGAGGTGTTGTGACCTACTTTTCTTCCGCTTTTTGAAAAAAGCTTGGCAAAAACTTTTCGGCGCGTCCTTGCTGACCTGTCCTATTCTTTATTCAGTTACCGCAATATAGAAGTTTTTTCGCATTCTTTGCTGTTCGGCAAAGAACGCTCGCAAGAAAGCGAACCAAGGGCTGCTGCCCTTGGATCCTGCCTCCCTGTCGGACATTTCATGTCCGACGGGGGCTTTTTGTTTCGGAAAACTCCCCCGCCGTGGCGCCAAAAGCGCCGCGGCGGGATACTTTTTGGTGGAGCGACCTTTCTATGTGTTGTTTTCAAATATGCGATTGCAATGCGGGTCGTCGTGGGCGCCGACCCCTACCGGTCTCAGAAAAGTCCACGCCTCATTCCTATTGAGTGCAATTGATAAATGATTGATTCTGTAGGAAGAATGCAAAACCATACCAAGAGATCCGTAGGAGATGG
>JAFTRT010000022.1 GCA_017462145.1 Clostridia bacterium | reverse complement strand
AGAATGGAATACGTGGATTGCTATGCCGATTATTTCATCCGCTTCTTGGAGGAATATGAAGCATGCGGCATCCACGTCTCTGCCGTCACACCCCAAAACGAGCCCGAAACCCAACAGCATAATACCATGCCCGCTTGCATCTGGCATCCCGATATCGAGGCCGCCTTCATTTCCGTCCTCCGCCGCAAGCTGACCGAAAAGGGGATGGATACCGAGATCTGGATGTACGACTATAACTTCGATAACACCGCCCGTGCCAAATGGACCCTGGACGCACACCCCGAGCTGGCACAGGAGTGCAACGGCATCGGCTTCCATTATTATCGGGGCGACATTGCCGAGACCGACGTGCTCCAAGAAGCCTATCCCCACCTCCGCCGCCACTTCACCGAGGGCGGACCCCGACTGTTTGACCACTACGATACCGACTGGTGCAAATGGGGCATCATGATGTCCCGCACCCTCAATCACGGATTTTCCTCCTTTACGGGCTGGAATCTGATGCTGGACGAAAACGGCGGCCCCAACGTAGGCCCCTATTTCTGCGGCGGGCTCATCACCCGAAACAGCCTGAGCGGTGCCCTGTCCTACAGCGGCCAGTACAAGACCTTCGGCCATATCGCCCGCTTTTTGCAAAAGGGCGCTCGAGTTCTTGCCACCGAGACCGATGCAGGCAACCACAGCGGCGGACTCTTCAAGTTCCCCCAAAACGTCCACACCCTTTGTACCACAGCCTTTGAGAACCCCGACGGAACCGTGGTCTACGTCCTCACCAACGCCGACAGCGAAAAGCGTCAGGTGCAGATCATCGAGGGCGGACAGCTCCACTATATCGAGCTTCTCCCCAATAGCCTCTCCACCGTGGTGGTACAGGCTTGACCGGCAAAAAGCGGAACCCCGCCTTACATGGGTAAGGCGGGGTTCCGCTTTTACAAATCTCTAGTCATCCGAAACGGTTCCATTGTTCCAAACAGGTTCAATCTGAATACGCAACAGAGCGTCATCTGCCGTCGAGGCTACGATTTGATCAAAATAAGTCTCGTACTTGGAATAATTTTCAAAGCTCAACACAAGGTAGGGAGAATACTCTCCTGCGGTCACCCTATAATCCTCGGATGTCAGAGAAAAATGATGTTCCTCCAAAAAACGATGGTTGGCCGCTACGTTCGCCTCCTTTACCTGCTCACGATGAGCCTGTAGAGCGGCTTGAATTTCCTCATTTGTCATATCGGCGGTTAAAGCCTTTCGCCAATCATCGTCCACCGGCTCATAGATCAATTGAAAAACAACGGATATTGGTTCGTCCCGCTTCACATTGGCTTCAAAATCCTGTACGTTATCAGTTGTCACGGCACAATTTTGTGTGCTGTCTAAATACATAAATTGAACTTTAGGAAATGTCGTTGGAACCGGTTGCGGCATCCCGCCGGTCGTACTTTCCTCTTGACCCATGTACACTGTCGTTTCTTTCGCATGAGGTGCGGTCGTCTCCGAGAATGCTTCACTCTGTATGCACCCCGTCAGACCAAGCAAGACAAAAACAAGAGCCAATGCGATTCCCAAAAAACTCTTTTTTTTCATCATCCATACTCCTTTCTATCCATTCGTTACTCCCTTTGGGGAGTTAAAAAACCATACACGGTACAACAAACCGTTTGATACTCACTCAAACTTATGATACTTCCAACTTCCCTGATCGGGGTAAGTCAGATTGATGATCAAGATCTCTCCTGCCGTACGGCCATTCAAGGCATCTTTCTCCACCTCTACCGTGATCAAGGTGTCCACGAAACTGGTGGAACTGTTCTCTCCCGGGCCGGGTGGATCGATGGTCAAAACGGGGCACAACGTGCCATCCTTGACGGCAATTCCCGTCAGCTCCACAATTTCTTCGGAATATTTGCGCACAAAGCGGAAGAAGATCAAGCTCTTTTCTTCAAAAAACGATTCCTCATAGTTCAGCGTTTCCTCCAAACCAAACGGCTCCAGATCGGAACGCCGGTCGATGAAAAATACGTTCTGCTCGCCCCACGTCCAAATCTCAACGTAGACGCTTTCCGATGGATGGATCACAAGGTTTTCAAAGGCTACGGTCTCATATTTGGCCGCTACGGGATTTTGAGTTCCTTGGGGTTCGGTGGTGGTCACCCCCTCCGTGGTCGTCTCCTGCGGAGTCGTGGTTCCCTGCGGCTCGCCGCCCTGCTGACAGCCGGCCAACAACAGGATCAAAACAAGTGCTAACATCAGCGATAATCGTTTCATAATAGTCTCCTTTCTCCCTTCTCTCATCTAAAAAAGCAAAAGCTCGGCCTATACCGGACATACGGCAACGGGGATCGTCAACATTAAGGGATTGGGAGAATCGTGAATCCATTGTTGATAGCGATCGCTCCAATATCGAAAAGTAGGCTTGATCTCATATAGCAAAAGCATGTAATCTCCTACAACAATCAACTGTTCTTTGATTTCACAGGACACATACTCCTTTGTAGAGCTTTTGGCTGCAAGCGCTTCAAAAACAGCAACGGCCTCTGCCTCAACCATGCTCCTACACCGTTCTGCATCAACGGTTACATCTTCATATCGAATAAAATCTCCCGTTTGATAGCGAGCCATTGTATCCAAGGATCCGTCCAAGCGAACCTTTACCATAGACCAATCATTGGTTAAAATTCCGCCAAGATAATATTCAAAATTCACCTGATATACGGTTTCCTCAATTTCGTCCAAGGAAAACTCCGTTTCGTGCGGCAAGTGAAAGCCGTCCATTTCTTCATACCAAAGCCCTTCGTTGACAATTTTGAGCACGGTGGTCACCTTGGGTGTATAACGATCGATATCCGGCTGATACTGTCGCAAAAATTCCCGACACGCCGAAACGACTTGTTCCTCGGTTTGAACCGTTTCCGTAATCAAAATATTCGGCGCACCATCCCGTAGTATCAGTTGTATCACCTGTTGTGTCTCTTCGTCCAAACCAACGTAAATCTGTCGATTTTCTCCGTAGTAAATGTCTAAAAACCGAGTAGAATTTTCCAAATTATAGGAGCGGTGATATGTCAGATCGATTTCATTGCCTTGAATCGTAATTTTTTTCCCTGCCGCCAACATTTCAGGCTTTTCGATCGTTTCAGAAAGAGGTCTTTCGATCATTTCGGGTACCGTTTCGTATACGGCATTCCCGTCATCAGTTGGAGTGCAATTGGTCGAATAAAGCCGATATAATTCGTAACTTTTCAACGCCCCTTCCGTAGACGGAATTTCCAAAGGAGGCTCATCTCCTTGAGAAAACGTAGTTGTCTCGCTCCCCGCCGAAGATTCGGGGGCGGTCGTCTCTCCAACCATGTTTTCGGCTTGACAGCCGGCTAAAGCCAACATCAAAACCAATATTATAACAAACAACTTGAAGACAGTTCGCTTTTTCATCCTATCCCTCCCCTTTATCCGCATGAAACTAAAATGGCAGAATCAATACGACTGTCCCTATATTGCAACATTGTTTCTTCTATTGAATTTTCAAAACATTCAACCACAGAAAAACCAGCACCATAGTAGTCAAAAAACCATTTCGTGAAATAATTTGCCGCTTCACATTCGATGGATTTCTCAAACCCAACCGCATGCGATGCGCCTGCGCAAACCGCAGCAACAGGAAGATTTCTTCCTGTTTCCCCTTTACGTCCGGTGTAACACCCGACAAACAGAGCAATCTCCATACCCGACAGGTCTGTGATAACGGTTTCGGTATCAAAATCGTACAACTGATCACTATATAAAAAGTAGTCATCCGAACTCTCGCCATAATCGCCCGTTAGATATATATAGGTACGGCTCGGTGAGTTATGGTATTCCCCGTGGCTACGACTGACAAATATATCTGCCAAGGACATTTGCAACAAACAGTCTTCCACCCACATATACATGGGATGAATGCAGTTAAAAGAGGATGCTTCTTCACGCATATTGCGCATAGCAGAACCGTAACAGGTGATGTGGTCATGCGACGATGAATATTCATCCTCTATTCCCAAAAACATCACCTGCGTTCCGT
>JAFTRT010000021.1 GCA_017462145.1 Clostridia bacterium | reverse complement strand
TGTGGCAAAGACCGATGGTTTTGATGTCGGTGTATCTCTGCATATAACCCGTCAGCGTTGCCATAGGGTTAACATAGTTGAGGAACCAAGCCTTGGGGCAAACCTGAGCCATATCCTCAGCAAATCCCTCCAAAACGGGAATGGTACGCAACGTACGGAAGATACCGCCGATGCCCAAGGTGTCGGCAATGGTCTGACGAAGGCCGTATTTCTTGGGGATCTCAAAGTCAGTCACGGTACAGGGCTCATAGCCGCCGACCTGAATGGCATTGACAACGAAATCGGCTCCACGCAGTGCATCCTTCCGATTCGGGATACCCAGATACTTGGTGATGGTGGCTCTTCCCTCGTTGATATTCTTGTTCAAAGCCGTTACCATCAGATAGGATTCCTCCAAACGGGTGGCATCGATGTCATACAGTGCGATCTCAAAATTGCGAAGTGCGGGAGACAGCAGCGAGTCGCCGATAACGTTCTTGGCAAATACCGTGCTGCCGGCACCCATAAATGTGATCTTTCCCATGTTTCAATCTCCTTTTTTATTTATTTTATCGCTCACAGGAGCAAAGTATCATTCGCAAATTCCCACCCACGAATCGGTGGGGGGCAAAATTTTTTCTTTTTTCCGAAATTCGGAGGGAGACAGACCCGTGTGCTTCCGGAAGAAAGCAAAAAAGTAGGTCTCATTTTTGAAGCCGCAAAGCTCGGAAACCCTTCCAACCGCATATCCGCGGGGGGAAAGCAACAGCATTTTGGCGTAATGTAAACGGCACACATCGGAAAATTCGTGAACCGTCATGCCAACCGTTTTTTTGAAGTCACGATCCAGTTTGGAACGGCTGACAGCAAATTTTTTGGCTAATTCGTCACCGTTTAAGGGCTCTGACAGCTCCTCGGACAAATAACGGAGCACCTCTTGAATATACAAAAGCTCCGGTCCCACTTTGGTGATCTTATCGGTTGGGCAAAAGTCTGACAGCTTATGCATAAAGAGACACAGCAACAGCTCGGCCTCAAGCTCTGTTACGGGATATGCGGGATCGCTTGCCAACAACAAAATCCGCTTTAAGTACTCGGCCTGCTCCTCGGTCAGCTCAAACAGAATTCCGTGCTTATCCTCTAACCATTCGGACGGCAACCGTTCCCGCCCCAACGAAGCCACGGTCTCGTCATCGAAATAAAAAACAAATCGCTCAAAATGCTCATTGTTCGGCTCTGCCGATGACATTGCATGCACCGTATAGGGCTTGGACAAAATCACGCAGGGATGACAATAGGTATATTCCACGCCATTGACAATGGCCGTTTGCCGAAGCGAATCGGGACAGAAATAGATTTCCCACTGGGGATGCAGATGTGCATGATACATCACCGAACGATTGGTAAAATGATCCATTCGCAAGCGACTTCCTACGTCCCAAACAAAACCCTTTCGCGACATTTTCTCACCTCACTGTAACCATTATACCACAAATTCAAGGCTTTGCAATAAAAATTTTGGGCTTTTTCCGAAGAATAACTATTCTTTTTCGTCATACTTTCACTTTTTCGGCATTTCTTCTCAAAAAAACATTTGTTTTTTACTCTTTATGCAGAAAAACTCCGAGCCCCATGTCGGGGCTCGGAGTTCTTGTAAAGCGGTCAAGCCTGTTCAACGAACAGATAATTGCCGGCCTTTAACGTCACGGGAGCCTTACCGGGCAGGGTCAGCTCTGCAACACATCCCTGAGGGATTTCAAATTCGTATCGAATGACATCATCCATATAGCGCCAAGAGGAGGAGATCAGTCCCGTTCGGCTGTCTACCGAAGCGGTCGCATAGCCCAAACGGCGATCGGGGTGAGGCGCAATGGAAATATGACGGTAGCCTGCTCCGTCGTCCAAAATCCGCACGCCCAAAGCAGTTCCGAAGATCCATTCATAGACCGAGCCGTAGGCATAGTGATTGAAGGAATTCATATTGGTGGACCAGAACTCGCCCTCATCATTGACGCTGTCCCAATGCTCCCACATAGTGGTAGCACCGTGGTTCACCGAGAAGAGCCATGAGGGGTTCTTTTCCTGCAACAGCAGATCATAAGCCTCCTGTTCATATCCATTGGCGGTCAGCACCTGTAAAATGTAGGGCGTGCCCACAAAGCCCGTGGTCATACAACCATCGTTTTCACGGATCATTTGCACCAAAGTTCGTGCCAACAGCGTTCGTTCTTCTTCGCCCTCGTAGAGGCCGAAATGCAGGATCAGAACCAAGGCGGTTTGAGTCAAGGCCTTGACGGGACGGTCGGTGGAAAAGGCATCTGCCTTGGGATAGATCACGGGAAGTCCGTCTTTCATAAAGGCAGAGCGGAACGCAGCCCTTATCTTTGCATACAACGCTTCGTACTCCCTGACATCCTCTCCCAAAATTTTTCCGGCACGAATAACCAAGGAGGTGGAGTAAGCGAAAAAGGCAGAAGCGATCAGATCGGTCTGGGTGGCTCCCATATAAATTCCGTAACCTGCATCCATGGCCAGCCAGTCACCGTAATGACGGCCGCCCACCCATAAAAACTCATCCTCGCCGAAGGAATGGATATAGTGAATCCACTTTTTCATCATGGGAAATTGCTTGCGAAGGGTCTCTTGATTTCCGTAGGCCAAATACACCTCCCAAGGACAGATCACCGCCGCATCTCCCCAAGCGGCGGAAATGCGGTGAGAGCTGTTGGGTACATTGGGCACAATGCCTTCTACGCCACCGTCCTCATGCTGATCCAACGCAACGTCGCCAAGCCACTTTTCATAAAAACGCTCTGCATCGTAGTTGATACAGGCGGTACGGCAAAAGACCTGTGCATCTCCCGTCCATCCGAGACGCTCGTCACGCTGAGGGCAATCGGTGGGTACGTCCACAAAATTGCTTCTCTGCCCCCACAGGATATTGCTGTAAAGCTGATTGATCTTGGCATTGCCGCAGGAAAAGCGACCGGTTCGCTTCATATCCGAATAGACAGCAATCGAGGTAATGCTGCTCAAATCAATCTCTTCCAACGGATATTCGTCCAAGCGGATATATCGGTAACCAAAAAAGGTAAAGTAGGGCTTGAGTACATCATCTTCCCCACTGAGCACGTACGTACCCCGGCTCTTGGCCGCACGGTAGTTGGCATTATAAAAATTGCCCTCCTTGTCCAACACCTCGGCACAGGTAAAGGACACACGGTCTCCCTTTTTGCCCTTGATACGGATCTCGGGGTAGCACGCCAAATTTTGGCCAAAATCAATCACCCGTTCTCCCTTGGGCGTAATTATCAACTCCTTGGCCGACACCCGCTCGTGCTCCTTAACCCATTCACCCACTTGCGGAATGATGGCAAGCTTGACGGTATCGTCCAACTGCGCCTGTCCCAAATAACGGGGCGTCACGGTCAAGTCCTGGGTCTCACCGTTATAAATATCACCGTCCAGCACTTGACTGCTGTAAACCGCCCAGCTCTCGTCGGTGACGATACGCTCTCGGCTTCCATCCTCATACTCCACCTCAAGAGCGGCAATCACACTGACATGATCGGCATACAGGTTGTAATTTCCGCTCCGTACGCCCAAGATACCAAGAGCCCACCCTCTTCCGCAGGAAAGCTCCAGCTCGGCATGATCGGAAAGCAGGTCGGTGACATCATACGTTTGGTATTGCACCCGATGCCAAAGGGTGGTCCATCCGGGTGCCAGAACCGCATCCCCCACCTTTTGTCCATTCACAAAGAATTGGTAAAGTCCCATTGCGGAAACAGCCGCCGTCGCCTTTTTTATGTTCTTTTTTAAGGTTATTGCTTTGCGTAAGCGGAAAAATTTATCCCCCAACTCCTTACCGCCCCGACTCCAGTTGACGTTTGTCAGCATCATGCTTCCTCCTTACTTAATTGATCTGTTTTGTTTGATTCGGAATTACTCTTGACATCATTGTATCATATATGTTACAATAAATCAATGGTCTTATTTTTTCTGATCATGGTCTTTTTTACTGTGAGGGCATCATGAAGCTACTATCGTTTCCCCAACTGTCCGAGGGGCTTCCGTTTATGGTCACGGAAAGCGAGGACAGCACGGTCTCGGAGCACCGACATTCTTTTTTTGAATTCGCTTATGTGGTATCGGGACGAGCCGAACACCTATTCAAAGGAAATACCGCCATCGTTGAGGCGGGAAATTATTTTTTGGTCAATCTGAACTCGGCTCACGCCTTTCGGCAGATCCCGGGCGAACAGGATTTCCGAGTGATCAACTGCATCTTTCTTCCCCGTTTTTTGGATCCGTCTCTATCGGAGGCCAAAAGCTTTCCCGATATTTTAGAAGCCTATTTGGCACGTTTTGGCTATGATCGAAGCTATGAGCCCTTGACACGCCGCATTTTTCGGGACGAAACGGGCAGTGTGGGCTTTCTTTGCCAGGAGATCGTGCGAGAATACCGAGAAAAGCAAACGGGATACGAAGAGGTAATCCGAAATCATCTGTTAACACTGATTCTGTATTTGGTGCGGAACGAGGCACCTGCCGAAACGGATACGGTCAAGGGCACGGTTCTTCGGATCAAGGAGTACGTGGCCGAGCATTATGCCTCCTCCCTCTCCCTGTCTCATATCTGCCGCCATCTGAATTTCAGTCTGTCCTACGTCAGCACGCTCTTTCGGAACGAGACGGGCATGACCTTTCGATCTTACCTCATTCGTTATCGGATTGAGGCCTCCTGCCGTCTGCTCCGCCGCTCTCGCATGACAGTGGAGGAGATCGCACGGCACGTGGGATACGACGAACCCGCTTTCTTTTACAAAAGCTTTCGCAAGATCATGGGATTGACACCGAAAGAATACCGCAGACAACATGCGAAGGAGCCCTTGGCACATTGAGCCGTTCTTTGGGAAAGTTTTCTAAAAAGACTTGATAAAATGCTTCGTTTATGCTATACTGTTTAGGATATCATCAGCCGTCCCTTGAAACGGTTTTTGGGAGTATTGTATGAAATTTTTTGAGATATTTTTTGGAATCGGCTTTGGTCAGTACTGGTTCAATCCCCTGGTCAGCGAGGAAATGCTTCCCTTGCTGTTTGCTGGCTTTTTCACCATCATTGCCATCGCTGCATATTTGCTGGGCAGCATCAATTTTGCCATTATCATTTCCAACCGTCAATTCCACGAGGATATTCGCAGCTTTGGCAGTAAGAATGCGGGTGCCACCAATATGATGCGCACCTACGGTAAAAAGGCAGCCGCACTCACCTTTGCGGGAGATGCCCTCAAGGCCGCCGTGGCCGCCATCATCGGCTATGCGATATGGGGGCAGATGGGTGCTTACGTTGCGGGACTCTTTTGCGTACTGGGGCACATGTTCCCCATCTACTACCGCTTTCGAGGCGGCAAAGGAGTTGTCACCACGGCTATCTCGGTGCTGATGTGCAGTCCCTTTGTTTTCCTTTGCTGTATCACCATTTTTCTGATCATTGCCATCGGAACCAAGTACGTGTCTTTGGCCTCTGTGATGTCTGCTTTCTTCTATCCCATTCTGCTCTATAAGCTACCTGCCCCCTTTGGTGCCGCCGGTACGGCTTTCCCTCTGTTTGCATTGCTCATCATGCTGTTGATCGTCTTGAAGCACCGTGAAAATCTGGTGCGTCTGTGGCAAGGCAAGGAAAACAAATTCAGCTTTGGCAAGAAAGACAAGAAAAAAGCAGAGGACGCCAAAGAGAACGGAGACAAGGAAGCCCATGAGTAATTGCAATTCCATCACAAAGAGAACGGAAGCCGCCTTGCGGCTTTGTTCTCTTTTCACCGAGGCCGCACAAAAGGGTGTACTCCGCAAGGGCGTATGCTCTAAGCCCCATTCCCCCGAGGAACAAAGAACGGTCATCACCTGTCGGCAGATCGGAGGGCGTTCCGTTTTGCAGGCGGAGACCTTCAAAAAAGACAACAAGGCGATCCATCAAAACATTCCCTTGACTGGGGACGGAACCGATGCCCTGTGCAAGCTCCTGTTGGCACATGGACAGGTCAATCTGCTGTGTGAGGGCTGTGAATGTGAATTTCGCTCCAAGAGTGAAGAAAAATGGGTGCTGTTGGGTGCTGACCGCTTGGAGCGTTTTTTGGCACAACAACAAGGGCTTGTTCGCCCCACCGACGGAAATAACCGTGAAAAAAAGCATATCCTGGACGGAAGCGAGCCTTTTTTGGTCCATCTTGGTGTAGCGGACAAAAACGGGCGTGTGTTTGACCGAAAGCAAGCAAAATTTCGTCAGATCAACCGATTTTTGGAGTTGATCCGAGATGTGGAGGATCGGCTTCCTTCTGACCGTATCCGCATTTGCGATCTGTGCTGTGGAAAGAGCTATCTCTCCTTTGCGGCATACCATTATTTTGCAAACGTGAAAAAAATGACTGTGAGCATGACGGGGGTGGATCTGAAGCCGGATGTCATCGAGCATTGCCAAAAAACAGCTCGTTTGCTTGGGTTTGACGGATTGGATTTTGTGTGCGGTGATATTTCTGCCTATGAGCCGGGAGAAGTCCCCCAATTGGTCATCTCCTTGCACGCCTGTGATATCGCTACCGATCTGGTTTTGACCAAAGCGGCCGAATGGGGCACGGATGTGATTCTGTCCACCCCCTGTTGTCACCATGAGCTCAATCATCATATTGCCTGCCAGTCCCTTTCTTTTATTACCGACTATTCCATGCTTCGGCAAAAGATGTGCGATGCGGCCACCGATGCGCTTCGCCTATGTCGATTGGAAATGCAGGGCTATGAGACGGCAGCCATTGAGTTGATCGATCCCGACGAAACACCGAAGAATATTATGCTTCGGGCCATTCGACGCCCCTCCTTTGACCCCTCCTCACGGGCGGCCAAGGAAGCAAGGGAGCGATATTTGGCGGCCAGAGCCTTCCTTTGCGGCTCTGCAGAAGGAGACCGTCTCCACTTCTGACAGAAGTTCCCTATTATACCTTTTCGGAGTGATGATATGACCTATCACAATGCCTTAAAATATATCAGAAATGCCCCGTCTCCCAAGGACGGAAAACCCAATTACAACGGTATCCGTTTTTTGTGCGAAAAACTGGGCAACCCTCAAAAACGGTTGAAATACGTTCGTTTGGCCGGTACCAACGGAAAGACGGTATGCAGCCGTATGTTGGTCTCGGCACTCAAGGAGGCCAAGATCTCCACCGGGTTTCTTTCCTTGCCTTTGCATGAGGACATTCGAGACAACATTCTGATTGACGGAGAACCGTTATCCATGGAGCAGTTGGTGTCCTTGGTCGAACAGGTGAGCCATGCGGTCAACGAGATCAACCGTCCTACCCCCGCAGAAGAAGCGGAAACGGACAAAACGTCTCCCATTGTGCTTCCCTTCTTGCCCACCTCATCCGAGCTTCTTTTAACCGTGGCCCTGTTGGCTTTTCGGGAATACGGCTGTGGGCTGTGCTTGATCGAAAGCGATCACAACGGTGCCGACCCCTCCAAATTTTTGTCCGCTCCCTTTTCTGCCATTATTTGCGGCACCATTCCCAGCGGTGAGGAACGAGAGATCGTCAAGATCCGCTCCTACATTTGCAGAGGGATCCAAGAGGTTATCAGTGCCCCCCAAAACCCGGAGGCCTTCCGTCTCATTTCCGACACCTGCTCTGCCATCGGCTGTCGGCTGACGCTTCCCACCAAAGGGCAGATCTCGGTGACCAAATTGACCCTGCGGGGAACCGATTTTACCTATAAGGGAACGCCGTATTCCCTGCGGATGTGCGGACAATTTCAGGTCATGAACGCTGTGGTAGTGGTGGAAGCCTTGGAAATGCTCCGCCGCCGCGGCTATGCCATTTCCCGTCAAGCGGTTTTGACGGGGCTTGCTTCCCTGACCCTCCGTTCCCGATTCGAGATTCTGTCTGCGATGCCCTATATCATTGCGGACAGCACCCACAAAGCGGTAGCCATTGAGACGGTTTGTGATTCCATGACTGACTTTCGAGAATTGGCAGGACGGCGAGTCCGTCTGTGCCTGCCGGAAGGCGAGCTGATTCCACGGTACGTGGAATCTCTCACCGCCCGAGGCTATTCCATTGAATCGGTCATCACCGTAGCGAGCAACGACAGTGCGGCGATCGAAAGCGATCTTCCCCTCTGTCGAGCCTCCACGCCGAGAGCCGCCGCCAAGCAGGCCTTGGCTCATCTTTCCTCGGACGACATTCTGCTCATCTCCGGCAAAAGCGGCTTTACCGATGCCATCCGCTACGAGATTCTCGGCATTCTCGGCTTTTAATCGATCAAAAAAACCACCGGTTGCTTCTTTCGCAAACCGGTGGTTTTGATTATTCGGTCAAAGAGAAAAATAGTTTTTCAAAGAGGGCATCCCGTTTGATCTGATAGACGTAAACCATGGGAGGTCGGGTATCATCAAAGGCCCAGCTTCCATCGTATTCCGGAATAGGGCGAGGGATGGCATAGGATTTCATATAGCGATCTTCGTTGTTGAGCAACCATGCAACGGCAGTGACGTCCCAAATGCAACGGCTCCACGGCTTTCCCGACGCATAGGATTCGGCCTCGGCAATGGCCTGTGCGGCCAGGTAATCTGCCAGAGGGTTCTTGCCCTTCAGCCAATATTCCAGCTCGGGCTTGGTGGTACGAAACTCGCTGACCACACCTGCACAGGGCAACAGCACCAACGGTACGCCGCTGTCAAAGACCACTCGTGCGGCCGCAACGTCCTGTCTCATATTGAATTCCTTGGTATTCACCCAATCCTTGGAATGTCCGCCCAACCAAACCACAACGGTATTCTCGGCCATGGCACGGGGTTCCAGCAAAAAAGCAGAGGCCACGTTGGTGATGGCGCCGATTGCCACGATATACAAGGGCTTTTCGGGAGAATATTGCTTTGCCGTCTCCGCCATCAACCGAGCAGAATCCGATTTTACCGGTGTCTTTTCGTCAAGAAGATACGCTGGGGAGCCACGGTAAGTATGCTCGATCAAGTCTTCCCTGCCCGCCAAGCGCAACAGCTTGATGATCTCGTGATAGCTCTTTTCCATTCCATCCGCTGCCGAGGTGGAACGGCCGTTCAAAAAAGGGGCGGCACACAGCCCCAGTATACGGGCACGCTCGGGGCACTTTAACAACAAAGCGATCGCAAACTGGTCATCAACCTCATTGTAAGCATCGGTATCCAAAATAACGTCCACACACTCGGTGGGGACTTTGGGCAAACGATTCTGCAAATCCTTCATAACAGCCTCCTTTTTATAAAAAGCTCCGTATTGGCACAATACGGAGCTTTGATTTTCAAATTCAGATCACTCTGACGCGATAAACACCTTCGATGGCGGCAATCTTATTGGCCGCATTCTCGGTTACCTCACCTGTGATATCGACCACGGTATAAGCATTATCGCCCTTGGACTTATTCATCATATTCTCAATGTTTGCACCTGTTTCGGACAGAGCGGCGGTGATCTGAGAGATCACATTGGGAACGTTAGCATGGAGCACACACATTCTCTTATCGGCACTGAAGGGCATGGAAACATTGGGGAAATTGACGCTGTTTTTGATGTTACCGTAGCGCAGATAATCATCCAACTCCAAAGCAGCCATCACAGCGCAGTTGTCCTCGGACTCTGCGGTGGATGCACCCAAGTGAGGAATGGCAACAATACCGTCCACACCGACCACTTCCTCGGTGGGGAAATCGGTTACGTAAGAGGCAACCTTACCGGAAGCCAAGCCTGCCTTCAGATCCGCAGCATTGACCAGATCTGCACGGGACAGGTTGATGATCCGAACACCGTCCTTCATGATGGCCAAGTTCTGCTCGTTGATCATCCCCTTAGTCTCGGCGGTTGCGGGAACGTGGAGGGTCAAATAATCGGCAACCTTGAATACTTCCTCATAAGAAGCGGCCTTGACGATGTTGTGGTTCAGATTCCACGCAGCATCTACGCTCAAGAAGGGGTCACAGCCCACAACCTTCATGCCCAAACGAACGGCAATGTTAGCAACCAAACCGCCGATGGCACCCAGACCGATGACACCCAAGGTTTTGCCCTGAATCTCAACACCTGCAAACTTAGACTTGCCTGCCTCAACAGCCTTGGCAACGCCCTCGGTTCCCTTTAGGCTTTCGGCCCACTTGATACCGCCCACTACGTCACGGGAAGCCAACATCAGCGCACAAACGGCAAGCTCTTTCACGCCGTTGGCATTGGCACCGGGCGTATTGAACACCACGATACCCTCCTTGGCACAACGGTCAACGGGGATATTATTGACACCGGCACCTGCGCGGGCAATGGCAACGGTATTGAGATCAAAGGTCATATCGTGCATCACGGCGGAGCGAACCATGATCGCATCGGGGCTCTGCACGTCGGTGCCTACGTTATATTCGGTCTTATCCAGCTTGTCGGTTCCGACAGCGGCAATTTTATTCAAGCAAAGAATATTTTTCATAACAGATTCCTTTCGATTCGGTGATATTGGGACAGGGCGTGAGACCACGCCCTGTCGTAATGTTTGGTTACGCCTTGGGGTTCTCTGCGGCAAACTTCTTCATGAATGCCACCAACGCCTCTACACCCTCGTAGGGCATTGCATTGTAAATGGAGGCTCTCATACCGCCAACCGAGCAGTGACCCTTCAGGTTCTTCAGACCTGCCTTGCCGGCCTCGCTTGCAAACTTCTTGTCCAAATCGGCATCGCCCGTAACGAAAGTTACGTTCATCATCGAACGGCTTTCCTTCTTGACCGGTGCGGTATAGTAATCCTGGCTGTCCAGATAATCGTAAAGCAGCTTTGCCTTCTTCTCGTTTCGCACCTTCATCTCATCCAAGCCGCCGATAGACAGGATCCACTCGTAAACCAG
>JAFTRT010000020.1 GCA_017462145.1 Clostridia bacterium | reverse complement strand
GTTATGCCCGAGGCAAAGAGGCCAAGGAGCTGATGGTGGTTTTGGGAGAGGCAGCACTGTCTCCCATGGACCGTTTGTACGCACAGTTCTCCGATGCCTTTGAAGAGCAATATATCAACCAGGGATTTTATGAAAACCGCAGCATTGAGGAAACGCTGGATCTCGGTTGGAAGTTGCTTTCCATTCTGCCCAAGAGCGAGATGAAGCGAATTAAACCCGAGCTGTTGGAGCGCTATTGGCCCAAGCAGGCTGATCAGAAAGGATAAATCGCATGGCTGAAATCAGAGTCAATCCCACCCGAATGGAGCTCAAGAAGCTTCAGGGGCGTTACACCACCGCAAGACGGGGACATAAGCTGCTCAAGGATAAGCGGGATGAGCTCATGCGTCAGTTTTTGGACGTGGTACGGGAGGATAAGGAGCTTCGCAAGCGTGTGGAGAAGGCCTTAGAGACCTATTACCGAGGATTTTCCGTAGCCGGTGCGGCTTCCAGCCAGTATATGCTGGAGGAAGCCTTGCTGGTACCTGCCAAGGAGGGAGAGCTGAAGGTCTCTTTCCGCAATCTGATGAGCGTAACGGTTCCCGTGTTCGATATGCAGGTGACGGGAGGCGGCGGAGGCATGCCTTACGGTTTGGCCTTTACGTCGGGAGAGTTGGACGTTTCCTTGCAGGAGCTGAACGGAATTTTGGAGGATCTGCTTCGTATGGCCGAGCTGGAAAAAAACAGCGGAGCTGTTGGCAGAGGAAATCGAAAAGACCCGTCGTCGTGTGAACGCATTGGAGTATATCATGATGCCCCGTTATTTGGAGGCAATGAAGAGCATCAAGATGAAGCTGGATGAAAACGAGCGCGGCAATACCACCCGTTTGATGAAAGTGAAAGATATGATGCTGAAAGCGAAAAGCGGAACGCCGGAGGAAGAGGAAGAGCCCTTTGCCGAAGAGGCGTAACGAAAAAAGACGCTTATGACCATGGTCATAAGCGTCTTTTTTTTATTCTACCGTCACGGATTTTGCCAAATTTCTCGGCTTATCCACGTCCAGACCCTTGAGGGCGGATACGTGGTAGGCCAACAATTGCAGCACGGTGGCGGCGGGGAAAGGCAAGAGAAGCTCATCTGCGGAAGGGATGAGGATCTGCTCGTCACAGGGGATATCGATCTGACGGGCCAGTGCTTCCGCACAGACGGATATGACGTATGCACCTCTGGATCGAACCTCTCGGATTCCGCTAACCGTTTTTTCACACACCTTGGAAACGGTGGTCAGAGCGATCACAGGCGTGCCGTCGGTGATCAGAGAGATGGTGCCGTGCTTTAATTCCCCCGAAGCGTAGGCTTCGCTGTGGATATAGGAGATCTCTTTGAGTTTGAGAGAGGCTTCTGTGCAAGAAGCCCAATCCACATCTCGACCGATATAGAAAATGTGTTCAGCGGCCACCAGTCGGGAGGCCACGTCACGGATTCTGTCGTTGAGGGTTAGGGTTTGTTCAATCACGGCGGGGAGCTGTTGCAGCATGGCGGAGGTCACAGTCCGTACCGCATCCTCTGTCATCGTAGAGCGAAGCTGTGCCAGACGGAGGGCCAACAGATAGAGCAGGGCACATTGAACGCTGTATGCCTTGGTACTGGCCACGGCGATTTCAGGACCTGCTTGGGTATAGAGCACGCTGTCTGCCTCCCGTGCCACCGATGAACCGATGACATTGACAATGGCAAGGGTGTAGATTCCTTGTGCCTTGGCATGGCGCAGGGCGGCCAAGGTGTCTGCCGTCTCTCCCGATTGTGAGAGAAGAATCACCAGATCGTTGGGCCTTAAAATCGGATCACGGTAGCGAAATTCACTGGCAATTTCTACGTTGACGGGAATCCGTGCCAGCTTTTCTATGACTGCCTTTCCGATCAGACCTGCATGCATGGCCGTTCCGCAGGCTACGATGTGAACGGTCTCAAAGCGAGCCAACAGATCGGTGTCCAGCGCATGGATGCCGAAGGTAGGCAACCCGTCTGTGATACGTGGCTCCAGCGTTCTTCGCAGTGCTTCGGGCTCGTCGTGGATCTCCTTGAGCATAAAATGAGGATATCCTCCTTTTTGTGCCTGCTCCACATTCCAATCCACGTGCTCCAAGGGCTGCTCGGTCAAGCCATGCTCCTTGTCAAAAAAGCGGACGGAGGTGGGGGTCAGCTCGGCCACCAAACCCTCTGCCGGTCGATAATACTCGGTGGTGTAGGGCAGAATGGCAGGAATATCCGAGGCCAAATAATAGCCGCTGTCGTCTTTGGCCACGATCAGCGGGCTGTCCTTTCGGATGGCATAGATCACGTTGGGGCGATCAAAAAACAAAACGCCAAAGGCAAAAGAGCCCCGAATGACCGATGCGGCACGTTGCAATGCCACAACGGGGTCATTGGTTTCTCCGTAAAACAGATCGATCAGACCGGCCGCCCGCTCGGTATCCGTGTCGGACAAAAAGGTATAGCCTGCTCCTGTCAGCATTTCACCAATCTGTGCATAGTTTTCAATGATACCGTTATGTACCAAGGAAAGACGAGCTGTACTATGAGGATGTGAATTGCAATCGGACGGCTCTCCGTGAGTTGCCCAACGGGTGTGCCCGATGCCGCAAGTGGCGGAGGCAGACGGATCCTTTTTCATCTTTTCAGCCAGCTCTGACAACCGTCCCTTGGCCTTGACCGTTCGAACCGACGCACCGTCGCAAAAGGCAATGCCGGCCGAATCATAGCCCCGATATTCCAGAGAGCGTAAACCCTCCAAGAGAATAGGAACGCAAGATGACGTTCCTGTATAACCGATAATTCCACACATAAAATCGATTCATTGACTGTATCAGAATATACAATTTCCAATGAGCAATCTGCTTTTACGACCTTTTTGTTTTGCGATTACTCGCAGGCTTTGTAGGCCGTATGCGACAGGTAGCATCTGCCGATGGAGCATCCGCCGAAGATTCGATCACTCCATTCCTCGTCAACCGCCAAAAGCGGTTCGGGCGCTGATCCTATATCGGAGGGCACTTAACAGCCTCCCAACTTTTCTGTGATCACACTTGCCACTCGATTGGCAATGAGGGCGATCTTTTCCTCGTCCATTCCCTCTACCATTACTCGGATCAAAGGCTCGGTTCCGGAGGGGCGCACAACGATACGGCCTTCCTTGCCCAATGCTTGTTTGGCATCCTCAATGGCGGCGTTTACGTCGGGATCGGTGAAGAAAGCCAATTTTCCTTCTGCGGAAATCGTCAGATTCACCATGGTCTGGGGATAACGGGTCATTACCGAAGCCAGCTCGGAAAGGGGCTTGCCTTCACACTTCATCATCGAAAGAAGCTGTGCCGCCGTCAACTGACCGTCACCTGTGGTGGCAAAGTCACGGTAGATAATATGTCCCGATTGTTCACCGCCAAAGGAATAGTCTTCCAACAGCATTTCCTCCAGCACGTAGCGGTCACCTACCTTGGTGGCAATAAAGCGAAGGTCGTTTTCCTCACAGAATTTGGTGAAGCCAAAATTGGACATGATGGTGCCTACTACCGTATTTCGGTTCAGCTTTCCTCTCTTTTTCAGGTCCAATGCACAAATGGCCATGATCATATCACCGTCGATCATGTTGCCCTTTTCGTCTACGCACAGGCAACGGTCTGCGTCGCCGTCAAAGGCAATGCCGCAATCCAATCCATTCTCGCGGACGTATTGTGCCAAAGCTTCCATGTGGGTAGAGCCGCAGTTGCGGTTGATGTTGATTCCATTGGGTTCTGCGGACAGGACATGGATCGTAGCACCCAGCTTTTGGAAGAGAGCGGGAGCGGTGGCAGAGGCTGAGCCGTTGGCACAGTCGATGCCAATGTTCATGCCGTCCAGCGAGTAGTGGACCGTGCTGCAAACGTGGCGGATGTAATCGTCGGTGGCATCGGTGGCGATGGTCATCCGTCCTACAGCGTCTCCTGCAGGGAGGTCACCGAGGGGCAGCTTATCCAACACAATGGATTCAATTTGTTCCTCCAACAGATCCGGCAGCTTAAAGCCGTTTCCGCTGAACAGTTTAATGCCGTTGAATTCGGCGGGGTTGTGAGAGGCCGAGATCATGACACCGGCATCCGCCTTGTATTTGCCCACCAAGTAGGCTACGGCAGGGGTGGGGACAACACCCAGCTGGATTACGTCTGCTCCCATGGAACAAAGTCCTGCGATGAGAGCAGCCCCAAGCATATCTGAGGATGCACGAGTATCACAGCCTACGGCAAAGGTAGGTCTGCGGCGGCGACCGCCCGTTAAAACGGAGGCGGCGGCTCTGCCGATCTCCATTGCCCTTTCTGCGGTCAATTCACGGTTGGCGATCCCTCGAACGCCGTCAGTTCCGAATAGTCTTCCCATGGTTTTGGTTCCTTTCTTGTTTTGTTACAATGCGGTCGTGCGCCTTGTAAATGGAATTGGGCGGAATGGTTCCCCGAACCGAGGACAGGGGATAAATGTTGGTGTTTCGTCCAATTACCGTACCCGGATTCAGGACGCTGTTACAACCAACCTCTACGCTGTCGCCCAGCATGGCACCGAATTTCTTCAGCCCGGTCTCCAGTCTTCCGTCCTCGGTCTGCACCGTGACGAGCGTTTTGTCGCTTTTGACATTGGAGGTGATGGCACCTGCTCCCGTATGGGATCGGTATCCCAAAATGGAATCTCCCACATAGTTGAAGTGGGGCACCTGAACGCAGTCAAACAGGATGGCGTTCTTCAGCTCACAGGAATTGCCCACGACACAGCCCTCGCCGACCAAAACCGCTCCTCGGATAAAAGCACCGGTCCGAACCTCGGTTCGGTGCCCGATGATGGCGGGGCCGCAAATCACGGCGCTGGGGGCAACGGTTGCGGTCTTGGAGATCCAAACGTCTTCGGCAGGGGAGAGATAATCATCTGCCGAAAGGGTCTGCCCCAACGAACGGACAAAGTCCTTGATGCGAGGCAGTGCTTCCCACGGGTAGGTGCAACGCTCCAACAGGGGGCCGGCCAGGGTATGGGAAAGATCGTAAAGCTCCGTTGTTTTGTATGTTAGCATACGGTTCCTCCTTTCTAACAAATTTGATCTATGACGACGGCTTCTCGGTAGCAGAGAAGCCGACAGATCACAATGCGTTTACAGTTTATGTCTCGGAAGCGGCCAAATATTCCTCCAGACAAAGGCCATCCTCGTAGATTGCCGCAGCGGCCTCCACGCCAACAAAGCGGTAGTGCCAAGGCTCGTATTGATAGCCCGTTGTGTCCACCTTGTCCTTGGGGTAGCGGAGGATAAAGCCGTATTTATGGGCGTTGGCCGAGAGCCACGCAAAGGCGGCGGTATTTTCAAATTCTTCCACCAGCTCGCCTCCCACCTGTGGGTCGGAAAAGTCGATACAAAGGCCGGATTCGTGCTCACTTTCACCGGGACGTGCGGAATAGGTAGCAACGATGGCAAAGATCTCCTCATCGGTGGCCTCGGGATGTGCCGCCTTTTCCTGTTCGTAATAATAAGTATAGAACAGCCAGTTTTGGTGGGCATAGCTTCGATAGGCACTGGTGACATAGGTGTTGCGGGCATCGCTGCTTTCGGCGTACATGGCCCTCATCATCACGGCAAGGGAACGGGCCGCATCCTCTCGCAGCTGACAGGTATCCGTTTTGCTTTGTGCCACCACACAGCCCTCCAGATCGCTGAGCAGTGTCAGATCGGTGGGGGCATCTGCGGCACTCAGAGGATGTTCCTTGTTGACCAAGATTAAATATTCTGCGTACATAAATTCCAGTTCCTCGGTGACGTCAAAGGGGTAGGAAAAGGGGAGATACACGGGAACGTCGGGAAAATCCATCAAAGGCTCTTCCGCTGTCATCATTCCCTCATCATGGAAGACCAGCGCTACGGCTCGGTCGGTGTCATTGCGGTAATATTGCCGTTTCACCGTGATCTCGTGGGTAACCTCGTTAACCGAGATCCGTGCTCCGATCTTGATGGCTTGCTGTAAAAACGCAAGGGGAACGAAGCAAACCGTATTGCTGACCTCGGCTGTTCCGTTGAGGAAAAAGAGTGTTCCGTTGACGGTGGCGGTATTGCTTCCGTTTTCAAAGCAAAGGGAGGTGGTGTCCTGCGCCGTAAAGATCTTTTTGGTGTCGCTGCCGCTGACCGTCAGCCCGAGAAAATCGTACAGACACATCAGATCCACGTACAGCGTATCGCCCCGCAAGGTCTGCTCATTGGAAGCGGTATACTGGGTTCGCTCTCCCAAATAGACGGTATAGTCTTCCTTGGATAAAAAGAAATGGCGCAGGCCGATGGTGCCCATGACGAGAGCAACCACCAATACGATACAAACGCTGACCACCAAAACGGCGGCAGAAGCGGTGAAGACCTTATTTTTTTTGGCAAAGCGGTAGGCTTGAGCCGAGGCGGATTGATCCAAGGGAGGAAGATCCCCTCGTTTGTCGGAGGCCTTTTTGACGGTTGCTCCCAGCATGGCCATTTCCTCTTCCGACAGAGGCTCGGCCTGCTCGATCTCGCCGTTCTCGAAAGCGGGCTCCTCGGTGAGACGAGACAAACGCTCGTCCTTTTGTTTGTCTTTCATAGACTTGCTTCCTTATGCTTTATTTTCGATGATGATGAAGAACGGCGAGGTGGGAGAATTGAGAATGTTGATACGGGTGGCACAGACACGGTAGCGGGACAGGGAAGACAGATAGTCGCAGATCAGCTTGCCTTCGGCTTCTCCCTCTGCGTGACCGGGATAAACAGCCACCAAAATGATGGCATCTCTGTCCATCAGAGAAATTGCGGCCTCAATGGCAGGCAGGGTGGTTTCCCGCATGGTGGTAACGGTTTTATCGCTTCCGGGCAAATAACCCAAATTGAACATTCCCGCTTTGATGGGAATGTCTACGTATTTTTTTACGTTGTGGTGCGAATCCAAAATGAGCGTGTAGTTATCGGGACAGCCCACTTGCTTGAGGTGCTCGGAGGTAGAAGCCAGGGCTTGCTCCTGCACGTCAAAGGCAAATACGTGGCCATCCGATCCTACGGTTTTGGACAGAAATTCGGTGTCGTGGCCGTTGCCCATGGTAAAGTCCACGGCAATGTCGCCTGCCTTTAGGTGCGTCAAAATAAAATGCTTTTGCAGATCCAACAGATCGATCATAAGAGCCTCCCAATCAAGATTTTTTAGAGGAAGCGGGGGGATTATGGAGATCGCTCCTCAAAAACTTCACCGCACGTTCCACGGCATCCTTGGAGTCGTACCAAGGCTCGCTGTCGTAACGGTAGTCAAATTTTTTGCAAAACCAGCTCACATCCGTGCGGAGCTTTTCCATATATCCGTTGACGATATCGGCGCATACGCCCTCAAATTCCGCAAACTCCTTTTTGCCCATGCGGTCAGAGGCATAACGCAACAACAGACGGTAATGGGGTAGGCAGAAATAGGGCTGTGCCTTGAGCTTGGGCCGAAATTCCTCATCTCGGCTCCAAAGCAGAACTGCCGTTTCCATCATGTGGTCGAAATGGTAGTCGATTCGCTTGCAAACGTAACAGCTTCCTTCCAGCTCACCGATGCGTTTGATGGGGCGATCTCCCGGCTTGGAGAAGAGCTTGCCGTCTTTGATCTCCTCTGAAAGCTCCTCTAAATGACTTTCCAGTGTTAACGCCATTCCAAGGCGGTTTTTGCGATGGAGCATCCGATCATAATGCGTTCTGCAAAATCCCTGCTTGTTGGTGGTGATGCGCACATCGGGTTCCATCATAGAAGCACCCAAAATCAGCTCCAACTCGTTTTCCTCTAAACGATTATACATGGTACAAAAGGGGCAGCCGCAAGCAGGATCGGCGGCCGAAGCTTCAAAGGCTTCGTTGACGGGTATGGTATAGATCTGTTCCATTGGGAACCTCCTTTGAGGGATTGGTACAATCACTTATATTATAGCACAAATGTCTCTGCTTTTCAAGTGCTTCCCACGATCTGTATAAAAAAAGCAACCGTTTATGCAAACGGTTGCTTGTCATCATTCGGTTTCTGCTTCGGTTGGTGCTGGGGGCTCGGGATCGGGTGCGGCTTGGGCTCGATCCTCCTCGGGAAGAACCTCCAAGAAGGCGGCAATGGCACATTCGATCATATCATCCTCGGGCTCCAGAACCGTAATGTGCTGTAACCACATACCGGGGGCGGAGATGATACGGGTGAACCAATTGTCGTGCCGACCTGCCAGACGGATCAGCTCATAGCCCAGCCCCATCATCACGGGGAGCAACAAGAGACGCAACACCGTACGGACCAGCAGGCTGGGGGTGTGACCCTGCGCCAGATAGAACAGCGGGTCGATCAGGAAGGACAGGAAGATGCTGACAATGAGCATCAGAATGAGGAAGGAGGTTCCGCATCTGGGGTGGAAGCGGCGTTCTCCCCTCACGTTTTCCACCGTTAGCTTTTTGCCATGTTCAAAGCAGAAGATGGTCTTGTGCTCGGCACCGTGATACTGGAAGGTACGGCGGATGTCCTTCATCAGGGAGACGAGAGACATATAGATCACCAAGAGGAGGATCTTTAAGATTCCCTCAAAAGCTGATTTGATCAGCGAGCGCAACGGGACTGATAAAACATGGGTCTCCACCGTATTTTGTAAGAGCAAACGGTACAGCAAGGAGGGGACGAAGAAGAACAGGCCAATGGCCAAGGCCACGCCCAAAACCGTGGCAACCACCATGATGACGTTAAAGACCCATGGCTTGATTTCTTCATCCTTTTTCTCTTTCTTTGGCTCGGCTTCTTCGGTCACCGATTCCTGCGTTTGTTCCGAATCAGCGCTTCCGTGGACGGCAACGGTTTCCCGAACGTCGGTGCTTTGCTCGGCCTTGCTTTTTTTCTTCTTTTTTGGCTTGGGCTCTTCCTCCTCCAGTCCTGCAATGGCGGCAGAGCGCATGAGGCATTTGTAACCCGATGCCATGGAGTCAATAAAGCTGTAGACTCCTCGGATGATGGGCAGACGCAGAATCTTGGGGCGGCGATCTGCCTTGTTTTCCCATGTCTCCAACACGATTTGTTTTTCGGGGTTCCGAACCGCCATGGCGGATCGCTTGGGTCCCCGCATCATAATCCCTTCCAACAGCGCTTGTCCGCCGATGGAGGTCTTTCGAACGCACGAGGGTGCGCAAGTTTTTTTGCTCACAATTCCTCCTAAAGCCAAAGGCTTTTATTTCCAAATTTTCGGGGTGTCCTCGTCCCAGTACCAAGCGTTACCGCTTGCGGGCTTTTCTGCTGCATAGTAGTACAATGAGGCGTTGGCCAAGGGTGCATTGGCACCCACTATTTCATCGGCTGCCCCCTCGCCCTCTGTACGGAGGGTAAACACGTTTTGCAGGCGCTCACATCCCATAAAAGCAGAGTCCTCAATGCGCGCCAGCTCTGCGGGCAGGATCACGGAGATCACAGAGGAACAGTTCAAAAAGGCATTTTCTCGGATGGCGGTCACCGTGCTTGGTAACGAGAGAACGGTGAGAGAGGCGCAATTGGAAAATGCGTTAAAGGGGATTTCTGTCAATCCCTCTGCAAAGGAAACCGATTGCAGACCGATGCATCCTGCAAAGGCGTGCTCTCCAATCTCGGATAAAGCCCCATTCAGCTCAATGCGGATGAGTCTTTGAGAAAGATCCGTGCTTTCCGCTTCGTTGAGCCCTACCTCCATAAACGCACCGGTGCCAACCGAACGAACGCCGGAGGGGATCACAATGCGAGTGAGGGTTTCGGATTGGAGCCCGACAAAGGCTCGGTCTCCGATTCCCACAACGGTCAAGCCCTTGATGGTTTCGGGAATCCAAAGGGTCTGCGTTTCGGGAAGATTCATGGCAAGACCGGTTACGATGATCTCGGTCTCCACGTCAGTACGGACGTAGGAGAACAGGTCTTCCTCTGCGATCCACGTAGCGGTGAGCGTGATATCTCGAATGACGGTATCGTCAAAGCTGAACGGCATGGTGTCTTGATACCAACCGCCAAAGACAAAGCCCTTGCGGACGGGGTCTTGGGGGCGGGTGACGGTTTGGTTTTTTCGGATGGTTTGTGCAACGATCTCGGTTCCGCCTTTACTGTCAAACGTAACGGTGCACGTAGGGGTGGCCGTGGTCTCGTTTCCCGAGGTGCCTGCATCACCGCAAGCAACGGCACCCAACAGGAGAATGCAAAGCAATCCCATCAGGAGTGCCATGCGAAGGACAGTGTTTCGTTTCATAACAGATTCCTTTTCTTTTTTCTTCGGTGTTGTATGTTCTCGATGTCCTACCCTATATTATAAACAATTTTTCTCTTTTTGTCAACCGTTGGATCAAAAACAGAGTGTGACAACGCTCTCCGCCAAAATCGGAGAGCGTTGTCATCGGTTTTCAGAAGCCTTGCTTTTTTCCCCGCAAGCGCCAAAGGAGCTTACGCAACAGTTCGGCGGGGATCACCAAGGCTGACAGGGAGAGGGTAAACAGGGCCTCCCGAAGGGTGAGCGGTGCGGTTCGCAAAACCTCTCCGCCCAAATAGATAAAGCAAACCTGAATCACCAAGATTGCCAGCATAATGGCCAAAAAGGTCAGGTTTTGTTCCAAGCCCGAAAAGAGGCGAAGGCGGTCGGTTCGGGCGTGGAAGCAGTTGAGCACCGAGGTGAAGATGAACAGGGCAAAAAAAGCGGTCAGATGATAGATACGGTCGGGTGCTTCCCGAAAGTGCGACAGAACCCACGGAGAGCGCAAAAAGAAAATACAGAGCCCAACGGTGAAGCCGCCCAACAGGAGGATCTGGTGGATCATATAGCCGTTGAGAATGGGTTCATCCCGTTTTTTGGGCTTTTCCTTCATACAGGAGGGGAGAGGCGCTTCCCCGGCAAAGGCCAGACCGCCCAAGGTGTCCATAATGATGTTGATCCACAGCATTTGTACCACGGTCACAGGAGCATCCACCCCGATGAAAGGACCGATCATCGAGACCCCAACGGCGCAGAAGTTCATGGTCAACTGGAGGGTGATGAATTTTCGGATGCTCTTGAAAATATTGCGGCCGTATAGAACCGCTCGTGCAATGGAGGCCAAATTGTTATCCAAAATGATGATATCTCCTGCCTCCTTGGCTACACCGGTTCCGCTTCCCATGGCAAAGCCGATATCGGCACGCTTCAAGGCCGGGGCATCGTTGATGCCGTCGCCGGTCATACCCACCACCAATTCAGCCTCTTGGGCAATGCGAACCAGACGGCTCTTGTCGGATGGCAGGGCACGGGAAACGGCGCATAGCTTGGGAAGCAGCTCCCGTACTTCATGGTCGGACAGACGGGCAAGCTCATCCCCGTTGAGCACGAGAGAGTGCGTTTTTGTGCGGATTCCGCAGGCCTGGGCAATGTGGGTGGCGGTGGCTTTATGATCCCCTGTGATCATCACCACTCGCACCCCTGCTTCACGGAGGGTTCGCACAGCACGGGGGGCTTCGGCTCTCAGGGGATCGCAGAGGGAAACGGCACAAAGAAGGGTCAGCTCGCCAAAAGAAGCATGGACGGGAAGCTGTTCCGAACGGCATAGAAGCAAGAGCCGTTCTCCCCGAGCGGCTCGCTCTGCGATCGTTTCTTGCATTGGCTTCCAAAGCGGGGCAAAGGGAATGCACTGTCCGTCGGCACGCATGGCATACCGAACGTGAGGAAGCAGAACGTCGGGAGCGCCTTTGACCAGGATCGTGTTCACGGGAGCACCCAAGGACACGGCGGAAAATTTGGCGGCACTGTCAAACAGCACTCTTCCTCGGATGGCAGGTTCCGGAGAAGAGGCGGTGGAACCGTCCATGACCGATTCCAGCAATGCCCGTTCGGTGGCATTTCCACCGATGACCGTACCGTCGTCGGACAGAATCGATTCGGTGTTATATCGGCAGGAAAGGCAGTAATATCGGGCGAGGGTGGGGGCGTGACGGAGGAGGGAAGTATAGTCGGAATATTCGGCTCCGTCTGCGGTCAGAATGGTATCCACTCGCATTTTTCCTGCGGTGAGCGTTCCCGTTTTGTCGGTAAATAATAGATTCATGCTGCCGGCCGCTTCGATTCCAACGGGCTTGCGAACCAAGACCCGATCCCGTATCATTCGTCGGATATTGGCGGACAGAACGACGGCGATCATCATGGGAAGCCCCTCGGGAACGGCCATCACAATGACGGTCAGTCCCAACAGGAAGGCGTGAAGCAAATGCTCTCCCAAATAGGGGAGATCCTTGAGTTTGAGTAGGATCAAAGGGAAGCGAAAGCCGCTGTCGATCACGAAGGTGTTAAACAGGTAGGCCATGGCCACCAACAGAGCTGCCACGTAGCCCAAGCGGCTGATCTGCTTGGCCAAACGGGAAAGACGGATCTTGAGAGGGCTTTCACGGGTTTCCAAGCAGATCTCCCGTGAGATCTGCCCCAACATGGTATGATTTCCCACAGCCAGAATTTCCACTTCGGCTTCTCCCGACAAAATGAGACAGCCCCGAAAGACGGCGGAGGAGGAGTCGGGCGTCAAGCGGCCATCCTTGGAGGGTGCTTTTTTCACCTCGCGGCTCTCACCGGTCAAGGGCGCTTGATCCACTCGCAAGGAGCCCTTGCGAATTCGACCGTCAGCAGGAATCTGCTCGCCTGCGCCCAAAAGAATGAGATCGCCGCATACCAACTCTTCTGTAGAAAGACGGCGAAGTGTACCGTCACGATACACCCGCACTTCACCCTTGGCACATTCTTCCGACAGGCGGCGAAAGGCGGCTTCGCTGCCTCTCTCGGACAGCGTGGAGATCAGAGTTGCCAAAAAGACCGAAAGGGCGATCCCAATGGTTTCCATGATATCTCCGCCGCGCAGGCTCATGATGAGATTGACGGCCAACGCACACAGTAAAATTCGAATGACGGGGTCGGCCATATTGCCGAAAAAATGCCGCAAAAAGCTTTTGCTTTTTTGTTGCGTCAGGCGGTTATCACCGTGCTCCTTGCGGGAGGTTTCTGCCTGATGGGAGGTCAAGCCCACGGTCTTCTGTGGGGAGAGTGTGGTATTCATGCCGATTTCCTTTCTTTCTGACGATACCACAATATATGAAAAAAAACAGGCACTCATGCGAAAAACACGGTGCTTGACGGTTGGTCCATCGACAGGGGAGCGATTCACACGTGCCTTTGCGTTTCCTCGGGCAAACGATACGGGAGGGCAAACTCCGTTTGTCTTTTGTTCGGTCCGCAATCCAAAAAGAACCGAGACGGTAAAACAGTCTCGGTCCTTTTTTTATGCCTGTGTATCGGATTGTCCTTCGGATGGTTCGACTTTGCGCTTGAAGTCCTTTTCATAGTAGGTGTCGGTCAAATACTGAGCCAAGGTCTCAGGGGAGGCCATATCCTCTGCGGAGATCGGCTCACCCTGTGCACGCCAGCCGTCGGTGAGCGAAAGGTTTACCTTGGTCAATGCAATACAACCTGCAAAGGCATAACCACCGATCTCCACCACCGATTGGGGAATGGTGATCTCGGTCAAGACCTTGCAGTAAACAAAGGCGTAGTCGGGAATCACGGTCAACTGCGTTCCTTCGGCAAAGCGAAAATCCGTCAGAGCAAAGCAACAGGAAAATGCGTTTTTGCCCATGGAGGTCACCGAAGCGGGAAGGAGCACCGAGGTCATAGCGGTGCAATAGCTGAATGCACGCTCCTCAATGGTGGTCACACCTTCTGCAATGGTCAGTGAGGTGATGGTATCACATTGCTCAAAAGCAGATTTGCCGATGGTGGTAATGGGAAGTCCCTCATGCTCGGCGGGAATGTTCAGTGCTCCGCC
>JAFTRT010000019.1 GCA_017462145.1 Clostridia bacterium | reverse complement strand
CTTGGTGTTCCCACGGAAGGCTGCATGAAGCTCTTCCACGGTGGAATCGGGAGAAACGAAGGTAAAGTCAATTCCCATTCTTTTGAGCGTAACAGCAAACAGATTGTAGGTACCGCCGTAGATGGTAGAGCAAGCAACCACGTGATCTCCGCAGGATGCAATATTGAAGACGGCAAAGAAATTGGCAGCTTGGCCGGACGAGGTCAGCATAGCGGCGGTACCGCCTTCCATGTCGCAAATCTTGGCGGCAACGCTGTCATTGGTGGGGTTCTGCAAACGGGTATAGAAGTAGCCCGAGGCCTCCAGATCAAAAAGCTTCCCCATATCGGAGCTGGATGCATACTTAAAGGTCGTGCTCTGCACAATCGGAATCTGTCTGGGCTCGCCGTTTCCGGGGGTATAACCGCCCTGCACACATTTGGTTTCCATTTTATATTGAGACATATTGATTCTCCTCCCGTGTTTTCACAAATTACGTTTATATTATAGCACAAGAAAACCGCCGTTGCAACAGGAATTTCAAACATTTCGGGGCTAGGGGGGTAAAAAACGGTTCCAACACGACAAAAAAGCGCCACCATCCAAACAGACGGTGGCTTACCACAGCATTCTTTTTTTCGGGAAAGTCACTCATCCCTTTGATACTCGATAATATCCCCCACTTCACATTCCAAAATAAAGCAAAGCTCATCCAAGGTCTTGGTGGTAATTGCCTTCCCATGCTTCATCCGATGGAGTGTATTCGCCGAAATTCCTTCTTTATAGATCAAATGATATTCGGTGATATTTTTCTTCAATAGAGTCCTATAAAAAGGCTGATAGCTGATCAAAACATCACCCCCCAATCATCTTTTTTTTGATTATATCATACTTAACCTCTTGACAATGCTCAACATATTGAGTATAATAAAGGTATCCCATATGGACAAAAAAATTCATTGTAACAAAAGGAGAAATTTTATGGGCAACATTCTCAATCTATTTTCCGAAAACGAAGCCGTTCAATCGATCTCCGGCGTGTTTTCATCCTTTTCCGTGCTATTTTCCCTGTTGGGTGCCGTACTGATGCTTGTGATCGCTTTCTACGGGCACAAAATTTTTAACATCGTCATGGCTGTGACAGGTGCTGTGATCGGCGGAGGTCTCGGGCTTATCATCGGATCAAACGTTAGTCTCCCCATCGGCATCGTCGCCGCATTGATTGCAGGAACTCTGTTGGCCGTCATCTTGTACAATTCGGCAGGACTGTTCGCCCTCGTAGGCATGGTACTGGGAGGCTTCGGAACGCTTGCGGTAGGATATATGTTGATGCAAAGCTGGGGACTCACCGATCTGCCTGAGGGAGATTCCACCGGTGCCATTGCCGGTTTGATTCTTCTGGGCGTTTCCGTTCTGGTTGGTCTCTTGGTTGGCTTATTGATCGCTTTCATGTATTCCGGCTCCATTTACCTCTTGACTTCTTTTGGCGGTGCGATTGCGGCAATGAACCTTTTGCTCGGTCTGATTCCTCTCCCCTTTATGGGCGTGATCGCAACCGTTTTGGGCGTTATTCTGGGCGTGTTTTGCTTCTTGTACCAGCTCACAGGCTTTAAGATCAGGCTCAAAGATATTGACTGGCGCACGCTGATTGGCAGACCCGAAAAGAAAAAGAAAAAGAAAAAAGGTTCCGAGGAAGCAATCGAAGTTGCAGAAGCCAAGGCAGAGAAAAGCGAAGCGACTCCTCAGCCCGATCCTTCATCGGACACGCCCCAAGAATAAATAGAATTAATCCCCATGATGAAACAACTCCGTTCCCAACGGACGTTATACACAAAAAAACGGTGCAGAGCGTTACGCTCTGCACCGTTTTTTGTGGGATCGAATCACCCATATTAGATTGGAATATCGGTCTGCTTTTCACCGTTGATCCACACCTCTCCGGAAAAGGTACACGCAACCGAAGGACTCGGACCAAAAATATGAATCTCACGGGGCACTAAATGTTCGGAATGTGCATAAATCAGCTGACAATCGATCAAATGACAGTTGAGCATTTCCGTGGAAGTTTCATCCCCGAAGAACCCAATGAAATCAACAGAATCTCCCGTGTGGAACACACGATAGGAGCAATTCTTCAAGGTCAAATTTTGAACCCTTCCGTAATCACTGACGTAGAACAACCCCTTGCCCGCACCGTACAAATTTGAATTCGTTACGGTTTCGGTGTAATGAAGATTGCGGATCTCAAATCCGTTTCCGTCCAGCGTCATGCAGTCAATCGCAACAGGAGTCCAATCCAACCCCGTCATGTCGATATGGTTGACCAAACGGTAGCAATTCCACCGATGCGGCTCTCCTCTCACCATGCTCTGCAATTGCTCGGGCGTGGAAATGTCGATCCACGTCACACGGTCTCCCAAGGGAATGCAATACGTAACCGAAGCTCCGGTAATCGTCTGCGTGACGCTTTCGCCTCCCACGGACAGGGACACGCTTTGCGGTTCCAAAACGTGGTAGGAGTCCGTCCAGTTGGAATGGGAGGTAGAAGGAAGCGTGACGGTATAGACTGTGTCGCTCACCTTGGTCAAGGGATAGTCGCTGTAGTTCAATCGGATCGACTGCACGTCATAGCCTTTGGAACCGCTGAAGGTAACGGTAGCCTGAATGGTACTGCCCAAGGCAAATTCGGTCTTTCCTCCGGGCAAGGCAATGCTCACCAACGTCACTTGGCCGAGAACCGTCAGGCTTTCGCTGTCCGTGTACTGAATAGGCTGAGTCCATGCACTGCCAAACAAAGTATACTCCACACCCTCTGCTTTCAGCTTCACTTCTCCTCCATTGGACGGCTCATATTCTCCCACATAAAGATTGGCACCGAAATAATTGACGGAAACGCTGACTCCATTGACCACAATGGCCCGAAGGACGACGTTATCGGGATTGGTCACAGAAAAGGACAGCCGTACACTCTCGCCAATATTCAAATTGGTTTTGCCGTCCATCACCTCAATGTCGGTCACGGTCACCTCCTTGGCGGGAGTGATAAAGCGTTTCTCCACGATGCCCTCTTGCTCACCCATGCCATCGTTCAGATCATAGCGATAGGTCGCACGCAAAACGTATTGGCTGGCAGACTGCAAAGAAGAGAAGCTTCCGTTTGCCGTTTGGAGCGTATGCAAAGAGCTTCCGCCCGCCTCCAACAGCTCCACCGCAACCAGTCTTCCAACTTGATCCGTATCGGTCTCATTCACTTGATAAGCCACTCCGGTTTGCGTCACATTGCTGACGTCCAGGGTATAGCTCGGTGTTTGTTTGCTCTTTGTGGTAAAATCGTAAACAAGCTCATATTCTTCGCCGTCCAAGCGGTACGTCACCAAAAGACGGTAGGATGCATGGGAAAGCAGATTTTCCACCCGTACAGCAGAGGGAGACAGATCCCGCAGCTTCCGATCCCCTTGGTACAGGGCAACAGCGGTTACGTTTGCAGCCTCCGCATCCTCATGCAGCTGCAGACGGAAGCCAAAATCGGTTTGGGAAACGGTAGGCTCTACCAAAAACAAAACCGTTTGTGTGCGGAATGGTTGCTCCCGGATACAGATCTCCTTCTCTCCGCTTCCGTCAGGAGCATCATATCGCAGTACCACTCGTAAAACGTAATCGGTAGCGGGCGTCAAACCGTCAAAGGCTACCGACGAGACTTCTCCTACGGTCAAGGGCTCGGAAGCCACCTCGGTTCCTTGTTTGTCACACAAAACGGCAAAGGCACTGCCCTGCGTGACAAACAGCAGACTTCCTTCATCTTCCACAAGAATATCCGCAGCATAGTTGGTAAAGTCGGTTCTCTCGGAATCCAGCGTAAGAGAAACTTCATCTTCACGGTAAATTCCAACTCTGACCGTCCGTTCTCCTTCCATACGAACGTCCTTGGTCTCGGTTCCATCCACGTATTTCACCGCATCGATGGTATAATCCTTCAAGCCGATCTCCTCACCCACGTTGTATTTTAAGATCAGATTTTCCATATCCGATCCTTCTTCAAACATATAAGATGAATATACCTTTTGATTGAGAGTAAAGGACAGGATTACAAAATTATCCGGATTTTCCAGATGAACCGTAATATACACGTCCTCTCCCGCCTTGGCATAAAAAATTGCCTCCGCTGCCTCCGGATTGAGATCATAAGCCGTGGTGGTTTCTTCGGTGGTGGTTTCTTCAGCAGTCGTCTCCTCCGCAGACGTTTCTTCGTTGATCGTTTCTGCAGAAACCGTTTGGATCAAGGTACTCAGCCGAACCGGCTCTGCCCGCAAAGCGGTGCCATCCCATCGGAGTGCCACGTAATCCTCGGGGCGTCCCGACTCCAAAACCTCTTGCGCCGTAACGGTAGACGACACCGTCATGCCTGTGTAGATCGGCACTTGCTTGGACAGCAACAAAACCATCAGGATCGTAGCAAAAATCACAAAAAAGCCGGCTGCGGACGCTCCTGCGGTCAAGATCCATTTTTTCTTGTTCCGCTTTCCAATCATTCCTGACAAAACGGCCCGTTCGATGCTCGCCTTTTCGATGATCTCTTCGTCGATCTTGGAGATGGCTTGCAGGCGAATTCGTTCTTTCTCATTCATGATAAATGCCCTCCTTCATCAGTTTTGTTCTCAAGCTTTCCCGAATTCGGAGCAATTCCCGCTGTACCGTTCGTTCACTGACATTCAACATCCGTGCGATCTCCGACACCTTATCCGAATAATAATAACGGCAAACAAAGATCATCGCATCCCGATCCGACACTCCTCGCAAATAGTCGTTCAAAACTCGGACAAGCTCTGCCACTGCTTGCTCTTCCTCGTAAGCAGTGTCGTATACCATGTAATCCTCCAATTCTTCCATAGAAATCACCAATTCACTAGGCACACGCTTGTCCGCTGTGGCTTTGCGATAACGGTCAATGGCAATATTCCGCATGATTCTGGACAAAAAAGCTTGAAATGCCGTTGGCTTCGCAGGCGGAATCCGATTCCACGTACCCAAATAGGTATCGTTCAGGCACTCTTCACAATCGGAACGGTTATGAACAATATTGTATGCAATGGTATAAAGATAGCGTCCGTATTTATGATCAGTCTCGGTAATCGCCCGTTCTTCCCTTTGCCAATAGAGCTCAATGATCTGCTTATCCTCCATTCCAATTCCGTTTAAGTTGTCTTGTCTCATAAAAACCTCCTTTATCAGGGTTATCAGCCCCCTCTATTGCTATAGTCGCAAAAGAAGTTACGGAGGCGACAGCTTTTTTCAAAAAATTTATTTATTATAACACAGAATATTCTGAAGCACAAGATCCAAAAAGAGTCCGCAGAACCCTCGCTCTGCGGACTGTAAAAATTATATATGAAGAACTGCAATACTGTAGAGCGGAAGAACCACAGTTTTATCGTTGGGCACTTCCCGATCTTCTTTGACCACGTCATGCTCCCTATTGCCGACCGCCGTCAGATCGTCGCAATGCATGACCGACAGCGAGCGGACAGGCTCTTCAAAGCCAACCGTCACCGCATCCTCTCTTGTATGAACGGCAAACACCACACACGTCCCCTTGTCGGTCAAGGTAACACACAAATCAAGGCTGTCACATTCGTACGAAAGATCGGTCAGCTTGCTTCCGCAGGCCGCCCGATAGGCTTTCATGGGGTAAAAAATCGTTTGTTGGAATGTTAAGTGCGATATCTGCGACGAAGAAGAACGGCAACAAGACAAAACAGAACGGTTCCTGCCACTAAAACACTTCCTCCAAAGCAATATCCCCCTATGGTGTCTTGAATACTGATCCAATCCTCTACCCGAAGAGCATAGCTTGTCATCCATAACGGAATCCAAAGAGAGACCGCACAAGAGGCAAAACTGAACAAAGAACAAGCCATTTGACGTTCTTTTCTGCAAAAGATACTTGCGATTCCCACCCCCCAAGCAGCAAGACCAAGACCAATGGCCAACAGATCATAACCAAGGGACGAGCGAAGAGAAAGCTTTGTTTCCTGTGCTGTAAGAAAAAGAAAGAAACAGGAACATAATGCAAGACAACCAATCGCACCCAAAGCAGAAAGAATTTGAATTCTCCTTTTCCGCATGAGGCGTTTTTCTTCGGTTGCAGACAAGGCAGTCATCTGTCGGATCACACCATCCACAGGCTCATTCTCCAGACCTAATAACTCGGCGGGAGAGATCACAAGCAGTTGAGCCAACGGCTCCACAAGGGAAAGGTCGGGATAATTCAGTCCCCGTTCCCATTTGCTGACAGCGGCAACCGATACGTGCAACCGTTCTGCCACATCCTTTTGCGTCCACCCCATTTCTTTTCTTCTATTTGAAATTTTTTGCCCGGTTTCCACTGGATTCATGTCGATATTCTCCTTTTTTGATCGATTCGGTATTGCCATGATAGCACACGAAAGCAATTCAGTCAAGCGACTTAAAGTTGAATCACAATAAAAAAAGAGGAACAGCACTTGCTGTTCCTCGCTTTGTGACAGATCATCACAGAAAACCGAACAAAGGAGATTGGTGGAATGGAAACGAAACTCAAGTAATAAAAAATCGTTGTTTGAACTATGAAAGTTCAAGCCCTCGGTCTATTAGTATCGGTCAGCTAAACACATTACTGTGCGTACACCTCCGACCTATCAAACTCGTAGTCTACAAGTGACCTTACCAACTTAAAGTTGGAGGGATATCTAATCTTGAGGCGTGTTTCACGCTTAGATGCCTTCAGCGTTTATCACATCCGCACGCGGCTACCCAGCTATGCCCTTGGCAGAACAACTGGTGCACCGGAGGTGCGTCCGACCCGGTCCTCTCGTACTAAGGTCAGCTCCTCTCAAATATCCACCGCCCACGACAGATAGGGACCGAACTGT
>JAFTRT010000018.1 GCA_017462145.1 Clostridia bacterium | reverse complement strand
TCATGAAGAAAAAGATCCGAATTGCACAGATCGGTGTCAACCGTTACAGCCACGCCACGGAAATTTTTGAAACCTTAAAACATCTTTCCGTCGAATTTGAGATCGTTGGCTATGCCATCGTAGAGGACGAACGGCAGACCTGTGCCAAGAAGCTGGCAACCTTCGAAGGCTATCCCGAGATGACGGTGGAACAGATCTTAAATGATTCCACCATTGATGCGGTAGCCGTAGAGACCGACGAGATCCATCTGCTGAAATATGCCCAAATGGTGGCAGACAGCGGCAAGCACATCCACATGGAAAAGCCCGGAAGCCAATCGCTTGCCGATTTTGAGCGTTTGGTGGAAACGGTCAGACGAAACGGAAGCGTCTTCCATTTGGGTTATATGTATCGCTACAATCCTTTGATCCGTGAGGCCATCCGCCGTGCCAAGGCAGGCGAATTCGGCACCATCTACAGCGTGGAAGCACACATGAGCCGTTGGGATCAGGACAGCACCAGAGAGTGGTTTGGCTCTTTCCGGGGCGGTATGATGTTCTACCTGGGTTGTCATCTGATCGACTTGATCCTGCAGATTCAGGGAATGCCCTCCCGTATTCTTCCTCTCAATACGGTTACGGGGATCGGCGGCATCCAAACCGAGGACTTGGGCTTTGCTGTTTTGCAATACCCCAACGCTACGTCGTTCATCCGCATGGGCGGAACCGAGGTAGGAGGTTTTCGCCGCCGCCAATTGGTCATCTGCGGCTCGGAAAGAACCTTGGAGATCAAGCCTTTAGAGGCTTTTCCAAAAGAAAAAACGCTGGGAACCGTAGCCGAGCTTTACAGCGGGCAGGTAGAATTCTTCCGAGATGAAGAAGGTCATACCAAGGAAACGTCAGAAACCTCCGAACACTTCGGCCGTTACGACGCCATGATGCACGCCTTTGCCGAAATGGTTCGGGGCGAGCGTCAAAATCCTTATACCCTCGATTATGAATTGGATCTTTTCCGTGTCATCCTGCAATGCTGTGGCTTGTGATCTGTAAACAAGCATATAAAAACACAAGCGTGTCTGCGATGCAGACACGCTTGTGTTTTTATTCTTCCCCTTGATCGTATTGCTTCATTCCCTGCATACGACCCATGGGCTTGAAGCCGTCCAGCTCTCCTCGCTGAATGGCACCGAAGATGCGATATCGCAGACCTCGATTGTCTCGCTCCAAGCGATTGAGAAGCTGCTTCATCTCCTCTCGCTCGGTATTGCCGTCGGCAGGGCAGGTGGATTGAACCACGGGGAGCTCTGCCTTGGAGGAAAAATACCGAACGTCCTTTTCGGGCATATAAATCATGGGACGAATCATGTAAATATCCGTATTGGACAGATAGGTGACAGGCTGAAAGCACCCCAGCCGCCCCTCGTAAAACAGATTCAGCATAAAGGTCTCCACCACGTCGTCAAAGTGGTGTCCCAGGGCAACCTTGTTGCACCCCAGCTCCTTTGCATGACGGTAAAGGGCACCTCGGCGCATTTTGGCACACAGAGAACAGGGATTTTTCTCCTTCCGCACGTCGAAAATAATTTGAGAAATCTGGGTAGGAACAACGTGGTACGGAACATCCAGCTTACGGCACAAATCCTCAATTCCCGAAAAAGACATTCCCTCAAAGCCCATATCCACCGTGATGGCACACAGCTCAAAGGGGACGGGATAAAAGCGGCGCAACTCGGCCATGGCACACAACAGTGTCAAAGAATCCTTTCCCGCAGAAACGCCAACGGCAATCCGATCTCCGGGGCGGATCATCTCATAATCATCGATGGCTCGACGAACGTAGCTCAAAACTCGTTTGATGTGCTCCATCCTTCCTCCTTACCAAACAAAATCCATCGTATCGTAAATACGGCGTGCATCTTCACTCAACACCCGCTTTCCGCAGGTATCGCTATCCTCGTACAAAAACAAAGGTCTTGTCACCCTTGTACCGCTTCCCCCATCCTTCACGGCCTCTGCCAACACCATGGACGGCTCACACATGGGGTCTCCGTGAACAAAGGTCATCCGTTTGGGCGACAGGCGTTTTTTCTCCATCGCCGCCATCAGCTCCGGCAAACGATCGGGACGCCACACACAGCAAAAGCGTCCCCCCGTTTTCAAAATACGGGATGCGGCACTGCAAAAGTCGTCAATGCCGCCAAACACCTCGTGTCTGGCAATATACTTGTAATCCGCTTCGTTCCGTTTGCCGCTATCGGTTCGCATATAGGGAGGATTGGCAAACACCGTATCCACCTCTCCCTCCGTATGGGAGCAGGTCAGCTCCCGCACGTCCCGGTGGCACGCCGTGACACAGGCGGCATATCCGTTCAGTGCCGCATTGCGCTGAATCAGCTCGGCAAAGTCAGCCTGAACCTCCACGGCCAAAATGCGGTCAAACCGCTCTCTGGCAGCACACAGCAAGGAGACAATTCCACTGCCTGCTCCCAGCTCCACTGCTCTTCCCTTTGGAACGGGCCGCAAAAAAGCCGCCAATAAAAAAGCATCCGTCCCAAAGGTCAATCCGTCCTTTTTCTGGATCAGTGTGATCTTCTCATTGACGGCATCCAACCGCTCATTTTCCCGCAAGACGAGAGAACTCTCCATACCGCACCTCCTTGTTACAAGAAACAGGCTGCCGCAAAGCGGCAGCCTGTCTTTTGCCCGAATATTCGGTCGAAAATCACTCTGCAACAGGAGCGCTTACAGGGCAAGCCTCGGCGCAAGCGCCGCACTCGATGCACTCATCTGCGTTGATCTCGTACTTGGTGTCACCCTCTTTGATTGCTTCAACAGGGCAAGCCTCGGCGCAAGCGCCGCAAGCGATGCACTCATCGGTAATCTTGTATGCCATTATTATGTACCTCCATTGGTTTTTAGTTCGGTTCTCATTATAGCATACTCTTTTTCAAATTGCAAGACCTTATTGAAAAGTTTTTTTGGGATATTGACAAATTCTTGCCAAGGTTTTATAATAAAATCGTATTCAAACCATCCATTAGGAGGCACGTATGAATTTTTCCGCTCTTGACACCCTGCTCAAACAGCTTCCCGAACGGGGAATCCCCGGTGGCGAGCTCTTGGTCACCCAGAATCATCAAGTCCTATACCACCAACATTTCGGTCACTCCGACGCCAGCGCTTCCAAGCCCTCTACCTCGGACGATCTGTACTGGATCTTCTCCATGACCAAGATTTTTACCTGTACTTGTGCCATGCGGTTGATCGAAGAAGGAAAGCTCGCTCTATCCGATCCCGTTTCCCGATACATTCCCGCTTTTGCTGATCTTTCCGTGGCAGATAAACAAGGAAATCGGCAGCCTGCCAAGCAAACCATGACCGTCCTGCATCTGTTTACCATGACGGGCGGACTGAATTACAGCCTTCGATCTCCCTCCATGGCAGAAGCATTTTCTCATCCCGACATGACCACGCTGGACTTTGCCAATGCCGCCGCCAAGGTTCCTTTGGGCTTTGAGCCGGGCACCCATTATTGTTACAGCCATTGCCACGACGTATTGGCGGCGGTGGTAGAGGTTGCAAGCGGCAAACGCTTTTCGGATTACGTGGACGAGCTGATCTTCCGTCCTTTGGGACTGCAAGACATCGGATTCCGCCCAAATGAGGAGCAATTGGCTCGGTTTGCACAACAGTACCTCTACCAAAACGGAACCGGAAAGGCAGTTCCGCAGCCACTGAAAAACAATTATGCTCCCTTTGCGCAATACGACAGTGGCGGAGCGGGCATCTTTTCCAATGCCGAATCGGTAGCACGCTTCCTGGATACTCTTGCCTGCGAGGGTCAAGCCGAAACGGGTTATTCTATGCTGTTGCCCCAAACGGTTGCCCAAATGGGCGAAAACCGTTTGTGTGACGATGCCCTCAACGATTTTGTCAGCCGTCGCTTCTTCGGCTACGGCTACGGCCTGTGCGGCCGTGTCCACATCGCTCCTTCCCGTTCTTTCTCCCTCTCCCCCGCGGGAGAATTTGGGTGGGACGGTGCCGCAGGCGCTTACGGAATGATCGATACCAAACACCATTTGTCCATCTGTTACGTTCAACACGTGATGGGATGTAACTATGCCTATCAGCTTCTCCATCCGTATATCCGAAATACGGTTTATCAAGCACTAGACCTGAGTTGATGGAAACGAGATGCTTGCCCCTTTTCGGCAAGCATCTTGTTTTTCGTTTGAAAAGCAACCGTAGGTTGCGGTTTTTGCCATGTTACCCTTCTTGTTTTTTGGGGACACAACGGGTATAATGGTAGTATCAAGCAATACTGTCATATCGATGAAAAGGAGATGTGCTATGGAGCTGAAAAAGACCATCTATGCCCTTCGGGAGCGGGAGGGGATGACCCAGGAACGGTTTGCCGAAATCTTGGGTGTTTCCAGACAGGCCGTTCAAAAATGGGAGGCCGGCGTATCCGCCCCCGAAATTAAAAATCTCATTGCCATTGCAAAAAACTTTCACATCTCCATGGATGCATTAATCCTTGGAAGCAACGACCGTCTGGTGGACGAGCTGACCTACGACAAGGTCATTCAGCCCGAGTATTCCTCGATTCATGTCTGGGATTCCTACAGTGAGCAGCTCAAGGTGGAGTTTATCCAGTGCTTGGAGGAAGGACTCAATATCGGAAACTACGAGGATCTGTTTCTTGCCGTTTCTAAAATGCCCAAAGGGCAACTGAAGGATGCCATGGCAGATCAGTTGTTTTTGCTGGTATTAAATTCAAGTCTCCGTCCGGAGTATTCCTACACCGAGCCCTCCTCCCTGGAGGATATCCGTCTGTTGTGCACGTTCCGTGACCATCCTGCCGCCATTCCCTCCCGAAAAAAGCTGGAAGATAAGCTTCGGGGTGCATGGTTGGGACGAATTGCAGGCTGTCTTTTGGGCAAGCCTGTAGAAGGCTGCAAGACCGAGGAGCTGATTCCCTTCCTCAAGGACTCGGACAACTATCCGATGCATCGCTATATCCTTTCCACCGATGTGCCCGAGGATGCCGATACCAAATATCAATTCCGCTTTGCCGGCCGCTGTTATCCCGACACCATTTCGGCCGCCCCTGTGGATGACGATACCAATTATACGGTGTTGGCACAATGTATTTTGGATCTGTACGGAAAGGACTTTACGCCCTATGACGTTTCCCGTGCATGGCTCTCCCATCAGCCCAAAAACGCATATTGCACAGCGGAGCGAGTTGCCTTCCGCAACTTTGTTATGTCCTATACACCTCCCAACTCTGCCGTTTATAAAAACCCCTACCGTGAGTGGATCGGTGCACAGATCCGTGCCGATTATTACGGCTACATCAATCCGGGCAACCCCACCATGGCAGCAGAAATGGCTTGGCGGGATGCCTCCATCTCTCACGTGAAAAACGGAATTTACGGTGCTATGTTTGTTGCCGCCATGTTGGCAGAGGCCGCCGTCAACTCGGATCTGTTAGAAATTTTGCAATGTGGGCTGTCTCAGATTCCCTCCACCTCCCGTCTGCACGATCGAATTTCCCGTTTGATCCACAACTATCAGGCAGGCGTGACGCAAAAGCAATGCTTCAAATCCATTCATACCCGCTACGACGAGCACAGGGGACACGATTGGTGCCATACCATCTCCAATGCGGAGATCGTGGTAGCTTCCCTGCTGTACGGAAAGGGCGATTTCGGTACCTCTGTTTGCATGGCCGTGGAAGCAGGCTTTGATACCGATTGTAACGGTGCAACCGTCGGCTCCATCTTGGGAATGAGAGGCGGCGCCGCCTCCATCGACAAGAAGTGGACCGATCCCATCCGAAATCGCTTAGAAACCTCTATCTTCGGCGTGGGCACGGTGACCGTGGATGACCTGATCAACAAAACCTTAGAGCACACGCTCTATTAACAAAACACCGGCACTTGCAACAGCAAGTGCCGGTGTTTTGTAATTGGCAAACTTCCGCTCAAAGCACAAAAAGCGCATTTCTTTCCGTCGATCCCATTCATGGCATCCGAGGCTCCAACCGTTTATAGGCGGAAAGAGAGACGCCGTTGTATTTCTTGAACATTCGATAAAAATAATTGGCATCGGAAACGTTGATCGCCTCCAGAATCTCCTCCGTCGATTTTCCCGCACAGATCAATCGCTTTGCCTCTTTGATCTTTTGATCGTTGACAAATTCCGTCACACTTTTTCCAAAGGATTTTTGAAAAAGCGTTTGGGCGGACGTTTTGGATATGCCTAAGGCATTGGATATGGTTCCAACGGACAAGGGCTCGTTCAGATGGTCGCAAACATACCGTTCTGCTCGTGCCGCAAGCCCAACACGGCGAACCGAAATGGTTTTGCTAAAGCACAAATATTCTGCGCAAATCGACATAATAGAGGCAATCGAACCAATGCGCTCTTCATCCAATTCCGTTAATCCCTCTCGATCTCCACCCCATGCAAGATCAGCAGGCGGATCCTCTTTCCTGATAAATTGGCCAATCATCAAAAAGCCAAGAAGGTTGTCCTCCAACAGAATCGGGCAAACGCTTTCATACAACCCTGCATGGCATCGATAGGTGGATTGCCGCCGTGTAGCCTTCACCGTTTGAAATGCTTTCTCATCCGAATCCATACACTGTGCATAAAACGCTGTGCTCGTTCTTCTGTGCCTCTCGCAATAAGAGCACATCGCCTTGGGATAAACGGCCAACGCCCGTCTTTGCTCGTCGCAAACGGCAATACGAACCCCTGTTAGTAGATAAAAATCCTTCAAAATTTGGTTCAGCTTTTCTTTTTCAATCAGTAACATCATCAAAAACCTCGTTCGATTGTGCTTATCCTGTTCAAAATTACCTTGTTTTTCGGGGGGACTGCATGCTATAATGAAATCAATCAAAATCCTTTGGAGGGACCCATGACAAAGAGAGAAACCGTGATTCAAGCACTCCTGCATCGGGAAACCGAGCACATTCCTTTTCATGTCAACTTTACGACGCAGGAAAAAGATAATCTCCTGCGATATACGCAAAACAAGCATTTCATGGAAGAAAATAAAGACTATATGTGTGGCTTTCAGTATACGGGATATCCCACGGAACGTGCCGATCAAAAAGGGTATTTTATCGATGATTTCGGTGTCACGTGGAACCGAAGCGGTGTGGACAAAGATATTGGTGTCATTGACACTCCCGTGATCAGCGAGCCGGACATTTCCCTGTTCCCCACGCCGCATTGGAACGAAGAAAGAATACGGGAGGATTGTCGAAAAATTTTGTCCTCCAAAGGAGATGCTTTTTGCTACGCCGGCATCGGATTTTCCATGTTTGAACGCTTTTGGAGCTACGTAGGCATGGAAAATGCACTGGTTTATATGCTGACCGACCCGGATTTCGTTCACGCTCTGTTGGACAAAATTTTAGAAATTGATCTACGTATCGTCGACATTTTGAACGAATTTCCGTTTGATGGAATTTATTTTGGAGACGACTGGGGACAACAAAGCGGAATGCTGATGGGTGCTCCCCTTTGGAGGGAGTTTATCAAGCCTCGCATGGCGGTTCTGTATCAACGTGCCAAGCAGAACGGAAAATTTGTGCTTCAACATTCCTGCGGCGACATCCAAGACATCTTTGACGATCTGATCGAAATCGGCTTGGATTGCTATCAAACGGTGCAACCGGAGATATACGATCTTCGGCAGATCAAGCAACAATACGGCAGCAAACTGTGCTTTTGGGGAACCATTTCCACACAACAGGCACTGCCCCGTTTAACTCCTGCGGAGCTTGAAGAGGTCATTGAAAAAACAGTTGAGATCATGCGAGTGGGAGGCGGCTTTATTTTAGCGCCAACCCATGCAATTCCGCAAGACGTTCCGCCCGAAAACGTGATTGCCATGTTAGCGTGCTTCCGACGATTCTAACGCCTCACCAATCTTGCATTCACAAGCGCATATCAAGGCTACACCTCGGAAAGCATCCGCCCTTCCATTATAGCACAACCATTGCGGAAAATCAATCCTCATTTGTGCTTGTCTGTTCATACAAAAACGCCGGCAAGCAGAAAGAAGAGCCTGTGAGATTGGAAAATCTCACAGGCTCTTCTTTTTATGTTTGGATATACGTTAAGAACACACAGCTTCCCTCTTCCATATCCATGCAAAGCGTGCTGACATGGGAATGAATCTCTCCCGTAAACACGTTTTGGCAGGTGGTGGGCTCGGTCAGGGTGATCGTTGCCTTCATTGCCTTCTCCGCAAGCATGTAGAGAAAACGGTTATCTCCGTTGACGGCACAGTAGGGCGGTGCATAAAAATGAACGCCGCCGCCAACAGCGGACGGGTGCTTTCCACCGTCATATCTTTTGGCATCCCGTTCAGAATATGTGTACGGCCAACGTCATCCACACGCTTTGCCGTACGGATTTTTTTCGTCCACAAGATCGTCGATGACACGGCGGATCTCTTCGTAATCGATCTTTGGCAGCAGGTAGGTATGCCTACGACTTGGATCCGAGCACCAATGCGTTACGAACGCATCATCAACGGTTATCCTACCGAATTCATGATAATTCCAGTAAGTGTTAGGACGGATCGCCTCAAGCATTGCCGTCTGATCCCAACTGCATCGCCCTTTACCATGATTATGAATCTGATAGGCAAGAGCAACGGGGTTCCCCTTCTCGGCTCGGTCAGGATACCCCACCATCGTCTTGATGTAGGATCCGATCTCATAGCTGGAAAAGACAAGCTCCCCCGGCCACTCGTCACAAGCGGTCTGCGCATCGCAAAGACCGCTTCCTTTGATGTTCCACTCCCATGTAACGGGATTACCGCTCGCATTTCCATCCGGATAAATCGTCATCGGCCAACTTTCAAAAAATCGCCCACCCATCACCACTGTCCGTATGATCTTCTGCGCAATCAGTTCCTTTCCCGTCAACGGAGAGAGCTCGTCTGCACCGCTTCTGACCAACTTTGCCATCGATGCCAAATTGCCCGTTACCACAAGCGTAACACTGCCATCTTCCGCCTCGGCAAGTGTCTTGCGCAATACCGTAAGCGTATCGGGCGCAGACCGTGGTGTCATGTAATACTCGGCAGGGTATCGGGTGACATAGTGATCGCAAAGCTCTCCGGCATAAACACCACGTTCGATGGTCTTCTTGCTGTAGTTGATGCCGATTGGAACTTCTCGGCCGTAGAATTGATTGATCGCATCTATACAGCCGGCAACGTAAGGGGAAGCAAAGCAGTGTGTTACCGCCAAAAGCTCCGCCTCCCCCCGATCACAAAGCCTGTGAAGCATCGCCAATGTTCCGGCATCGTCACAATCGCCGCCAATATCCGTATCCAATATAATCTTGATTGCTTTTTTGTTTTCCATCAAAATACCACCCACTTTACTGACTTTATCTCATTATATCATAAAACCTATTACTTGACAACTTTATATAATAAAAAATGCTTTTCGCCCCAGCGAAAAGCTACCTTACTTCTTCACTATTCACTATTACCTATTACCTTGCCAAAAATCTCCTCGGACGGATTTAGTGAAAAGTGAAGAGTGAAGAGTGAAAGATAAAAATCGCCCCGAACTTCGTCCGAGGAGATTTTTGGCTGGGATAGCTGGACTCGAACCAGCGAAATGCAAGAGTCAAAGTCTTGTGCCTTCACCAACTTGGCTATATCCCAATGGCGAATTTCAAAATTCGCAAGGACTATTATACCACACTTTCTTCCCCTTGTCAAGGCATTTTTTGTCACAAACTCTTTTTTTGCAAAAATTCTTTTGTTCGCACAAAATTGATCCCTAAGGACAGCAACAGGGGCATGAGAAGCATCCCGCCTACGCCGAACAACCGCAATCCCATGGCCATCGCCAACATGGTTAAGACAGGATGTAGCCCCAGCCCCGTTCCCATCAGCTTTGGCTCCGCCAGTTGACGCACCAGAACGATAGAACCGTACAAAACCAAAAGTCCTGCCGCCGCCCATCCGTCGCCGCCGAGTAAGCGGATCAATGCCCAAGGAAGCAATATGGTTCCGCTCCCCAGAACGGGCAACGCATCGACCGTGGCAATGGCCAGAGCACACAATAGAGCATAGGGCTGTCGCAACAAAAGCAAACCGCAAAAGGCCTGCAAAAAGGTCAACACAAACAGCACAAGCATCGCTCCCACGTAGCCTTTGACCGTTCTCCGCAAAGCGGTCAACCACAAGGTAGCGGTATCTTGCCAGGAACGTGGCAACCAAGCCAGTCCCCGCTCCGTCAATTCCCTCCCCCCTACCGTCAGATAAACGGTTGCCGCCATCCCGCACACTGCCCCCATGACCGTTGAGGGGGTAGCCTTTACCATTCTCCGCAGCAATGTGCTTAAAAGCGTTCCCAGCTCGTTCCGAATCCCCTCCTAAAGGTCTTGCACGTACCCGTCCGACCAAAGAGCCTCCAATCGTTCCTGCATCCAAGCAGGCAATCGAAGATACCATACCGCCCACAGCTCTTGGGGTGAGCCAACCGTAGAAAGCCGAAGCAGTAACGTCTCCGCCTCTCGTACAAAACGGCCGATCAGTGCCGAAAGAAAGGCAAGAGAAAGCAACAAAAGAAAACAGACCAACCATACGGCACAAAGCTTGCGGGGCAAGCGGCTTACCTTTGCCAATCGCTCGGCTACGGGAGACAGCAGACAAGCAAGCACCAAGGCAATGAGAAAGGGGGTCAACACGCCCAAAGCATATTGGAGGATCCCATAAACCACCCCCAAGATTGCCCCTGCACAGATCACCTTTCCGCCTCGCTCCTGCCACACGCCGCCCGTTGATCGCTCCTCTCTCAAACCCTCACCCCTCACGCTTTTGGCTTGACAAGCCCATTCTTTTCTGTTATAATAGTATTGAAAAAAATTTGATTTATGCCGATTGGCAGAACGGAGCTTTTTATGCAACTAAAAAAACATTTTTTACGGGTTCTTCTCCTTTGTTTATCCGTCACGCTGTTGATGGGAGCGCTTTCGGCCTGCAACCAGCAGAAGGAGGACATTCCTTATGATATCAGTGAAACCGAGACCGACTATGTGGTAATCTCGGTCAAGAATTATGGTTCCATCGTGGTCAAGCTCTACCCCGACGTAGCACCCAAGACCGTAGCCAATTTCAAAAAGCTGGTGTCCCAAGGATTTTATGACGGTTTGATCTTCCACCGTGTCATTGAAAGCTTTATGATTCAAGGCGGAGATCCCCTGGGCACCGGATATGGCGGATCTGAGGAGACCATCGTTGGCGAATTTGCCGCAAACGGCTTTGACAACACGTTGGGACACAAGAGAGGTGTCATTTCCATGGCAAGATCCGGTGTCAGCTACGACTCCGCTTCCTCTCAATTCTTCATTTGCCATAAAACAACGGTCAGCGTAGAAAATCTAAACGGCAATTACGCCGCCTTTGGCGAGGTGGTATACGGCATGGATGTTGTGGATGCCATTGCCTCCGTCAAAACCAACAGCAACGATAAGCCTACCACCGACGTGGTCATGACCTCGATCCGCTTCTGCACCCCCTCCTTGGCAGAGAAGGCCTAACAAACATTTCAGAAGCTTTTAATCAAACAATGAGACAAAAAAAGAAATCCCGTCCGGTGGACGGGATTTCTTTTATGTAGCTTAGTTACCGGATGCCTCAACACAGTTGTTGTAGTTGGTGCAAAGTACGTAGAAGCTGTAAACGGGAACGAACATCAACAGAGCCCAAACGATGCCGTTCTCAACAGGAGTTACCTTTACGCCGCAAGCCTTTGCGATCTCAACCTGCTGATTACCAGCGAGGAAGTACCAAACGATCGGAACGATACCGCAGGTAACAATACCCAGCAGGAACGCAACGATGAAGTGCATTCTCTTCTTAACACCGTACTGCTCAGCCAACTTGTTGTTGTTGGAGGAAATGACGCACCACAGATAGATGCCGTAAATTCCGCAGGTAACAACATTCAAAATCAGTGCTGTGATCCAATTAAATTTTTTCATGGTCAAAATCCTTTCTTCGTCGAAATGTGACAACTTAATTGTATCATCTACATGGCTACTTGTCAATAGTTTTTTAACAAAAATCTAACAATTTTTTTCAAAAAATCAATTCTTTTCCCCGCTGCTTCTATAATCGAAAAAATTTTCCATAATTTCACGAAGTAACGCCGCCTCGGCGGCTTCGATTCCTACGGCCTCAATGGTACAGCCTGCCGCCCGTTTATGACCGCCTCCTCCGAATTTTGCACAAACAGCCGCCACGTCGCATTCGCCGTTGGAACGCAAGGAGGCACGGAAGCTTCGTTGCTCGGTAGGTTGCCGAATGGCAAAAGCAACCTCCACCCCTGCCACAGAGCGAGGAATGTCAATCACCGTTTCCAGGTGCTCATCGGATAACGCCATAGCCTGCTTGACCGCATGGGGGAAGCAGATTCCTGCCACCCGTCCTCCTGCGTAGAGCCGAAGCCGCCGTGCGGCCTCCCCCTCTGCAAGGATCTGCTGCTCGGTCTTGGAGTCAAACAGCCGATGATTGATCTCGGCTGCCTCTACTCCTGCCTCCAACAGCTCTGCGGCACACCGCAGGGTCGCAGGGGTCACGTTGGCATAACGGAAGCACCCCGTATCCGAGCTGATCGCCGCATAGACACAGCTACTGAACCGATGGGAAATACCGGACAGACGTCCCAATTCCCAAAGCCGCTTGGCAATTCGGTAAATGATCTCCCCCGTCGCCGCCGCCATGGGATCGATGTAGGAATCGGCATACACCGTTCCGTTTGCATGGTGGTCGATCATCAGGTCAATATCTCGGTGGAGCGTATGAAACAGCTCCCCGAGCTGAGCAGGCGAAGCCGAATCCACGCTGATCACACGCTCATGGCCGATCCGAAGCTCATCGTCCAACAACACGCTTCCCTGTGCGGGCTCACTCAAAAAGCGAAGCCGTTCCGGCACCTCATCCGAGCAAGCACACAATGCGGGAATTTTCATGCTTTGCAACAGCTCCCGTAAGGCAAAAGCAGAGCCTACCGCATCTGCATCCGAGCGGATATGATAGACAATCAGGGTGCATTTGGGCTGACAAAGCTGCTCACACACCTCGTCCAATGTCAGAGAGCGAAAGGCACTCATTGCGGCTCCTCCTCGGTTTCCTCCGTAATTTCAATGCCGTTCAGCAATTTTGAAATATGAGCTCCGTGCTCAATAGAATGATCCTCGAAGAAGGTCAGCTCGGGGGTCATGCGAAGATTGAGGCGGTGTGCCAGCTCCCGGCGGATATAGCCTGCCGAGGACTTGAGGCCCTTTGCCGCTTCTTTCTTGTCTCCCATCATGACCGAATAATATACCTTTGCATATTTCAGATCTCCCGTGACCTCACAGCCGGTCACGCTGATAAAAGCGTCGGCCACCCGAGGATCCTTGACCTCTCGCAGGATCACCGCCAGTTCTTTTTGCATTTCATCATTGATTCTGCCACGTCTGTAATTTGCCATCGTTTTCTCTCATTTCTTTTATATTTTGTCCCATAGGATATCTTCTGCTTTTATTATACCACGCTTTTTGTCTAAAATCAAGACCATCCGCAAAAGCGAGAGCACACAGCTTTCAAAAAATAACAACATTGTGATAACACAATCATGCAACCCAAGAAAGGAAAAGCGTGTTCTGTCTGCGAACGAGTCTGTGGATCATCCAATGGGATATTGACAGACCCCATCCGTTATGATATAATGGCCTTGATTCCGAATAGGAGGTAGACGATGGATTATTTACAACCGCTTCTCTATCATTACAAACCAAAGAAGGGATGGGTTAACGACCCAAACGGCCTGATTTGGTTTGACGGTTACTATCACGTGTTTTATCAGCACGCTCCCGATTTTGAGATCCCATGGAAGCAGCCCATGCATTGGGGACACGCCAGAACCCGTGACTTTTTGCACTGGGAAGAACTTCCCATCGCACTGTTTCCCGATGAAGACTATGACAGGGACGGCTGTTGGTCGGGAACGGCCATTGCCAAGGATGGAATTCTCTATCTCTTCTACGCCTCGGTGCAAAAGCCGGAGGGGGCAAGCGGCTATACGCAAACCGTAAGCGTTGCCTACTCCGCCGACGGCATCCATTTTACCAAGTATGCACATAATCCCGTCATCGCCACCTTTCCCGCTGACGGGGGGCCGGATTTTCGGGATCCTGCCCTTTGCCAAATCGACGGGCTCTACCATTGCGTGATGGCCAGCGGACATCCGGCGACCCGTGAAGCACGCTTGCTGTTGTACCAAAGCACCGATCTGCTCCATTGGGATTATCGGGGTATCATGGCTCGGTGGGAGGATTGCAAATATGCCGAGTGCCCTTCCCTCGTAGCGGCAGGAAATCGGTATTTGCTGACAGCATCGGTCTGCTCTTACCATCACACCCACTATTTTTCCGCCATGTACGGCTCTTTCACAGAAGAGCGATTCCGCACAGAGGACATGGCCGAAGTTGACAAGGGGCCCGATCAATATGCAGGGCAGGTCTTTCAGGATCATCTGGGACGCAATCTATTGATCTCTTGGATCCCGGGATGGAAATACGGTGGATACGCCCAACGGGACGTGGGTTGTATGTCCATCCCCCGTGAGCTGACCTATGAGAACGGCATCATCCGTGCCTATCCGATCTCGGAGCTGCAACATCTGCTTACCGACAGCGATCCTGCGGTGCGCCGTACCGAAAACGGGTTTGTCATAGACCGTGAAGGGCGTGAGCCCGTGGTCTATGAGGGAGAGCTTCACGACTTGAAGATCCTTCGGGACGGTTATCTGGTAGAGGTCTTTGTCAACGGTGGACGAGAGGTCTATACCGCATTGCTGTGATCCAACAAAACAAGGACGCAGAGTTTGAAGCTCTGCGTCCTTTTCCTGGGGTTTTATCCGAGAATATTCTTGGATTCGATCAAATTCACCAACAGCTCGGTGTAATCGTCGTGGGATGCAGCCGTGGGATGCTTATCCGCACCGCTGTTATCCACGTAAAATTCCAGCGTATAGAAGCCGGCCGCTTCTCCGCCGTATTCGGCAAAGACCTCTTGAACGTATCCGTTGATGGTATCCCGATTGGTATACATATTGAATACCCAAACAAACTTGGTATCCGTTCCGTTGAAGGCAATTGCCTGCTCAATAATGGCTCTGACCTGTGCCTTGAAGGCCGTTTCATCGGCACTGCCGCTGTCATTGGCATTGGTTCCGATCACCACCAGATCTGCCTGCCGTGCGGGGGAGTAGGACAGATCCTCTTCCCGATAATGGCTGGTGGATTGGTAAATATTCAAAATGTTATCGCCCAGTTTGTTATGCCGATCGGTTCCCGTCAGCGTGCCGATTCCGGGAACGGCGATCACCGAGTAATCGACTCCCAGCTCCATCGCACTCTGGTAGGCAAAGGTGTGTTCTGCATAAGCCTCACCGTCATTACCGACACCCGTCCCCACGCCTGCCGTCACCGAGTCACCCAAGAACTCGATCATATAGGCCTTGTCGGCAGGCTTGGTACCAAGAGAACCGTTCAAAATCAAGCTTTGAAGTTCTGCAAGCTGACCCACGTTGCCTTTTTCCACACGGGTGGTACGCACCAAACGAACGTGGTGCGTGCCTGCCGTCAGATCTTGCGCAAGAGTGTAGGTATTGGTTCCCGAAGCAATGTTCAGCGTATTGACCACCGTACCGTCCACGTAAACCAAGAAGCGAACCGTTGCGGAGGCAAGGAAGGTTGCCCGAATATCGCCCTCACAATCGGCATTGAACGCTACCGTTGCCGCCGACCAGTCCATGGTAATGCCGGTATCGGTTTCGGTGCTCCGTCCCAAAACCTTCAGCTTGGAGGAAACGGTGGAATCCTTGGTAAACAGCGTTCTCGTTGCATACCGGGCGCTGTCTGCCG
>JAFTRT010000226.1 GCA_017462145.1 Clostridia bacterium | reverse complement strand
CGGGGAGTCGGCAAGGATCGTTTTGCTTTCCGTAACGGGAAGCGGCTATTGCGCCCTGTCCCATCGGGACTTTTTGGGGGCTTTATTGGGCCGTGGTTTGGAGAGAGGCGTGATGGGAGACCTGATCGTGGCAGATGCCGCAAGGCCTACCGCCTACCTCTGGTTGGATGAAGAAATCTGTGATTTTGTGTTGAACGAGTGGAAGACGGTTGGACGGGATCACGTCAAGGTCTGTCGGGCAGAGCGTCCGCCCTTCGATCAACTGAGACGGCAGACCGTTCCGCTTCGGGATACGGTTGCCTCCCCTCGATTGGATGGGGTTGTGGCAGCTCTTTGCTCGCTGTCTCGGGATAAGGCCGCAGGAATGGTTGTCGGCGGTTTGGTGGAGCTGGATTATTTGACCGAGGATCGGGGAGACCGCACGGTGTGTGCCCCGGCAGTGATCTCGGTCAGAGGATATGGAAAGTTCAAGGTACTCTCATTGTCCGAACCCACCAAAAAGGGAAGAATCCGCCTGGAGGCGGAAAAATACGTGTAAATCGTTCTCTGCGGAGAGCGGATGAGGAGTTTTTATGATTTGGGCAATTATCATGGCCGTCGTGGTTGTTTTGGATCAGGCGACCAAGATCTGGATATACAATTGGATCGGCCCCGGCTCGGAGGAGTGGGTTGCTCACCGAGTCCAACAGCCGATCGTGGAGATCATTCCCGGCTTCTTTCGGTTTGATTATCTGGAAAACACGGGGATCGCCTTCGGCCTCGGCTCGGACAATAAGCCGGCGTTTGTGATCTTTATGATCGTTTCCACTGCCGCAATCGTGGCCTTGACCGTTTATTTGTACCGTGCCAAGCCCCAAAGCAGGTGGGCGTGTACGGCCATTGCCTTTATCGTGGGCGGAGGCATCGGAAATATGATCGACCGCACGTTCCGAGGCTTTGTGGTGGATTTTATTGATTTTTACGGAATTTGGGGATATCACTTTAATGTAGCGGACAGCTTTGTTTGTATCGGCGGCGGTATGCTGTTTGTTTGGTGCGTTCTGGAGCTGATCCGAGAGGGAAAGAAGACCGGCAAGAAGTCGGAGGGAGCCGTGGAGCCATCGGACGAGGCTGATTCCTCGCAGGATGCAGGCTCCGAACAGCCTTGACGGAGGTTGCAATGGAGCAGATCCGAGAAGAGCTGACCGACGAGCAAGAGTTCCTTCGCTTGACCGTTTCCCCAGACTTGGCCGGTTTGCGGCTGGATGCGTTTTTATCCCAAAAGACCGATCTGACTCGCTCTGCGGCAGTCCGGTTGCTGGAAGACGGCCGTGTCTGTCGGGAGGGAGAACTCCAACGCTCGTTGGATAAAAAGGAAAAGGTGAGGGCAGGGGAAACCTTTTTGGTCTCGATCCCTCAACCTGAACCATCGGAGGCCATGCCGGAGGATATTCCTTTGGACGTGGTATTTGAGGATGAGCATATTATCGTTGTCAATAAGCCGAAGGGCATGGTGGTTCATCCTGCGGCAGGCAATCCCAACGGCACGCTGGTCAACGCCCTGTTGTATCATTGCAAAGGAAGCCTGTCCGGAATCGGAGGGGTGATCCGACCGGGAATCGTCCATCGGATCGATAAGGATACGGAGGGGCTTTTGGTGGTGGCCAAAAATGATCCTGCCCATCTGTATTTGGCAGAGGAGATCAAATGTCATCGGGTGCGCCGCATCTATTTTGCTGTGGTGCTTGGAAATTTGCGTGAGGATCGGGGCACGGTCAATGCTCCCATTGGACGGCATCCCGTGGATCGAAAGCGCATGGCGGTGATCCGCAATGACAAGGGAACAAGCCGTGAGGCTGTTACCCATTGGGAGGTGCTGGAGCGATTTGGCCGCTTTACGTTGATCCGTTGTGAGCTGGAAACGGGAAGGACCCACCAGATCCGTGTGCACATGGCGTCCATTGGACATCCTCTTTTGGGTGATCGTTTGTACGGCGGTGGCGGAACTGCGTTGGAAGCTCGTCATAAGGGCTTGCTTTCAGGGCAGAGCTTGGTCGCTTGCGAGCTGCACCTGACTCATCCCGTGACCCATGATCCCATGGTTTTTTCGGTTCCGCTTCCCCATGAATTCGAACGATTGCTGACCCTGCTTCGGGCAGAGAGATAAACAACGAGGTGTGCCGCTGTGCGGCACACCTCGTTGTATTGAGATAAGAAGATCTGTCTTATACGGTTCCGCGTACTACCAGCGTTACCGTTCCGGGGGTTATCGTCCATATACCGGTTTCGGGGTCACGGGTGTAGGTGGCGGCAGGGACGGTGATCTGTCCGGGCACTGTGGCAAATTCACCTGTGGTTTCGTCGTAGGTGTAGTTGGCAGGTTCACTCCAAGGCGTTCCGTTAAAGGTCACGGCAAGATTGCTCAGAATGGGCGAGAAGGTGTCGGTGACCGTTGCATCGTCGGTGG
>JAFTRT010000017.1 GCA_017462145.1 Clostridia bacterium | reverse complement strand
TTGATCAAAGCAAAAAAATCTATATCTGGTTCTTACGTTGTTAAAAATGGAACCAAAACCATTGCCGAGGATGCGTTCGAAGATTGCAACGATCTCACAAGTATCACCATCCCGAACAGCGTGACGAGCATAGGAGACGGTACATTCAATAGTTGTGATAATCTGACGAACATCACCATTCCAAATAGTGTGATGAGCATAGGCAACGGTGCGTTCAGTGGTTGTGGCAGTCTGACCAGTATTACCCTTCCAAACAGTATAACAAGCATAGGTGAAAGTGCGTTTAGCGGTTGTGACAGTTTGACCGACATTACCATTCCAAGCAGCGTAATGAGCATAAACAATTATGCATTTTACCATTGTAGCGGATTGACGAATATCACGATTTCAAACGGTGTGACGAGTATAGGTGATTATGCGTTCAAATATTGTACAGGTTTAACAAATATAACCATTCCGAATAGCATAATGAGCGTAGGAACGGCTTCTTTTGAGGGCTGCGAAAGATTGACCGGTGTTACATTTGTTGCGAATAGTCAACTGATAAGCATAGGTCCTCATGCATTCTACGGGTGTATCAACCTGACAAGCGTTGCTTTTGGACAAAACAGTCAGTTGACAAATATAGGTACCTATGCGTTCAAAGGTTGCGGTCTGACCAGCATCACCATTCCGAGTAACGTTACGAGTATAGACAGAGATGCGTTCCCTGCATTGGACAGCGTGATTTTTGAAAATCCAAACGGTTGGTGGGTTGCATCTTCTCCTACGGCTACAAGTGGAACTTCGGTTCCCGCCGATCTTTCTGACCCTGCTATTGCAGCAAACTATTTGACACACATTGTTTTTTTAGGCACAGTTTACCACAATCCGTATAGTAATCGTTCTATAAGTTTTGGAGGGCCTGAGGACTGGGGGAAGTTTTGGAAACGCAGTTAAAATCAAAAAACAAAAGGCAGTTCAAAAGAACTGCCTTTTTTGTGGGCTTTTTCTGCAAGAAAGCCTTTTGGGTGTTATATTTGCTTCATTGCTTGGGGTAAATGCGCCAATAGATCGCTTGCCATCACCGAGTATTCTCCCAGGGCATCGGCGGCGAGATCTCCTGCCATGCCGTGAAGGTACACGCCCAAGGCGGCCAACTCCAAGGGAGAACGATCCAAGTGCTTCCGCTGGGCCAACAGTCCGCCGAGGATGCCGGCCAGGACGTCTCCCGATCCTCCCGTGGCCATCCCACTGTTACCCGTTTGATTGCGATAGAGGCGGTCGCCTCCGTCGGAGACGGCCGTGCGGTGGGTCTTGAGTACGCAGACGGCTTGGAATCGGCGTGCGGTCTCATAAGCGGATGACTCCTCGTCTGCCAACAAATCCTCCACCGAGCGCCCCGTCAAGCGAGACAGCTCCAGTGGGTGAGGGGTGAGAAGATCTCCCTTTGCATATCCCCAAAGGGCAGGGTGCTTGGCCAACAGATTGAGTCCGTCGGCATCCAAAACAGCGGGAACGGTCTTATGCCGCAGAGCAAAAGCGAGCACCGAGGACGACAGCGCAGACTGTCCCAAGCCGCATCCGATCACGGCGGCATCGGCACGCTCCAAGGCCTCTGTCAGGCGGTCACGAAAATTGCTTTCGTCATAGACGGTTACCACCGCCTCGGGGATTAAGGTTTGCAACACGGGACGGTTCACGGCAGGGGTGCAGAGCTCGACCAAGCCTGCCCCTGTACGGTAAGCGGCCTTGGCGGCCAGATAGGCGGCGCCTGCCATTCCCTCACAGCCGCAGAGACAAAGAACCCGTCCAAAGGTCTTTTTGTTGCTGTTTTGCGGACGGGGCGGGAGTGTGGGCCGCTCCTGATCGGCGTATGAAAAAACAGTGTAGTTTGTCATGAGGATTCCTTTCAACAGGATTTGAACGGTCAAAGCTCCAGCTTGCGGAGCAGGTTATCGACACGGGTCAGCTCTTGTTCGGAGAGACGACCGTTGGCCTGCAATTCCTCGGCAGAGGAGAACAGCTTGCCTCCAAAGAGCAAGCGAAACCAACGTCTGACTTGACAGACGGGCAAAAGAGACGGATGCTTGCGAAGAACGGGATACTGGGTTTCCAACAGGTCACGGCGAAGGAAGATACGGGAGAAGGCATAGGACAGCCGCCCCGTTTTTTGCCGTGCGCGGTTGGTCAGGATCTCTTGCTCCTTGTTGCCTTGCTCGCCCCGAAGCACGTATTGCTCCAATTCTTTTGTCAGCTCGGTGTGCGCTTCTCCGTCAAACCAGACCCGTGCCAGCTGCTCTGCGGCCCGTCCAAAGGTCAAAAGACCTCCTTGGGCCAAGAGAGCTTCTCTTGCTTCCCGGTCTGGGTCGGTGCGGTTCCACAGTACCCAAAGATCCAAAAAGGGGCGGATACCGCAACCGCCCATGGTGCGGATATGCTTGGCCATGTGTGCAATGTGATAGTAGTAGAAAAAGGGATCGGTCATCCGCTGTTCCATCGGATGTTCCGCAAGGGGATGTACCGATTCCCATACCCCATCCAAAATGGGATCGTGACTGTCTGAAAAGGGGTCGGTCAGGGAAAAGTGCAGTTCCACGTGAACCCCCGATTCCGAGTACAGAGACACGTCGTGGCTGTCTTGCGGATCGGCACGGAAGCCCTCGGCACACAACCGATTCACCGCTCGCTCCAACTGTTCCTTCGGGATCAAAATATCCAGGTCTCCACAGCTTCGCATCCACGGTTCCGGATAGAGGGGGCGAAGCACCGTACCCTTTAAGGGCAGATAGGGAATGGCTTCCTTGGTGAGCCATGCGGAAATGCGGTTGCTCTCGTAGAGCTGTTGCTCGCAACGGAAAAAGGCGTGCAGCTTTTTTTGTTCTACGGTCTTGGCCACGGGGGAATCGGCAGAAAGCTCTGCCATTGCCACCATGGGAGTCAGCAAATGCGCCACGTCGTGACGGATGGCGATCTGTAACAGAGCCGAACAGGCATCCTCGGACAGCCGTATACTTGGTGCCGTGGCTTGCTCCCGTACCGAATCCGATAGGGAGCGGGTCAGTGGGGAAAGGTCGAAAACAGCTTGCTCCATGCCGTTCTCCTTTCTGTTTTATTCTTGAGATCGAAATTGCAGGTCGTACAGCTCCCGATACATGCCGTTTGCGGCCATCAGCTCCTCATGGCTTCCCATCTCTGCAATGCGGCCCTCGGAGATCACGGCGATCTCGTCTGCGTGCTTGATGGTGGAAAGACGGTGTGCCACAATGAGGGTGGTGCGTCCGCAGCACAGCTCGTCCAAGGCCTGTTGAATGAGAATTTCGGTGGTGTTATCCAACGCACTGGTGGCTTCGTCCAAAATCAGAATGGCAGGATCCTTCAAAAAGACTCTGGCAATGCTGAGCCGTTGTTTTAGACCGCCCGACAGACGGACACCTCGCTCGCCGATCTCGGTATCGTAGCCGTTTTCAAGGGTCATGATGTAATCATGAATATTGGCACGCTTGGCCGCCTCGATCATCTCTTCCTCGGTGGCATCGGGACGGCCATAGAGGATGTTGTGGCGAATGGTTCCACAGAAGAGAAAAACGTCCTGTTGAACGATGCCGATGTTTTGCCGCAAAGAGGTCAGCGTGACCTCCCGTATATCGGTTCCGTCAATGGTGATACGCCCCTCCCCGATCTCATAGAAGCGAGGTAACAAGTGGCATATGGTGGTCTTTCCGCCTCCCGACGGTCCAACCAATGCCAGCTTTTTTCCGGGATGCAGGTGAAGAGAAACGTCGTCCAACACATCACGGGTGTCAGCATATCGGAAGCTGACGTGCTCCAGACCGATCTCGCCCTTTACGTCTGTCAGCTCGGCGGCTCCGGGGGTCTCCCACTCGGGCTCGGCATCCATGACCTCTAAAAATCGGCGGAAGCCCGTCACGCCGTCTTGGTATTGCTCCATAAACTGAATGAGCGTGGTGACGGGGGAGATAAACAGATTGACCGAAACGATGAAGGTGGAATAGTCACCAAAGGAGATGCGGTTATGATAGAGGAAGAGACCGCCTGCAATGAGGACAATCACGTTGAATACGTCGGTGACAAAGGCGGTGGAGGAGAAGAAAGCGGCCATGGCACGGTAGGCCTTTCGGCTGGCCTCCACAAAGATGTGATTGCTTTCCTCAAACTGTTCACATTCCTGCTCGGTATTGGTAAAGGCCTTGGTGACCCGAATGCCGCTGATGCTGCTTTCCAAAGAGGCGTTGATGGCGGCCACACCCACCCGACGCTCGGCAAAGGCATCTCTCATGTGTTTGCGGCAGACGATGGAAACAACCACCAAAATCGGAACGCAGGCAAAGATGATGAGGGTCAGAATGGGCTCCAACGTCCAAAGATAAACAAAGGAGGCAAGGATCATCACGCCGCTGATCAGCAGGTTTTCCGGGCCGTGGTGGGCAAGCTCGCTGACGTTCATCAGGTCGTTGGTCATACGGGACATGATCTTGCCCGTTTCACTTCCGTCATAATAGGAATAGGGAAGTGCTTGCAGGTGGCGGAACATATCGCTGCGCATCTCGGCCTGCATCCGCACGCCGATGATGTGGCCGTAATATTGCACAAAATAGCGCATGGCCATACGGGCGGCATACAGTGCCAAAAGAGAAAGACCTGCCCAAACGATGGCCTTGTATTTTTGATTGGGGATCAAATCGTTGAGCATGAGGTTGGTGACGATGGGATAAACCATGCCGATGACAGACACCAATAAAGAGGCCAGCATATCCAAGGCCAACAGCTTTTTATGGGGACGGTAATAGGAAAGGAAACGGCGCAGGATGGGAGTGGGCCGTTTTTGTTTTGTTTGCTTCATGGGAACTCCTTCACTTGAACTGCTATCATTGTACCATAGGTAGGCGGGAAAATCAACGGTTTTCGGCAAACCTATCGGGTGTTCATGTGAATTCGGAAAAATTCGTTCCGAAATTCGGTGGGGGTACGTTGCTCGTGGTATTTGAAAAATTTGATGAAGATGTTTTCGTCCTCAAAGCCGCACCGGTAGGCGATCTCCTTGACTGAGTCGTTGGTGTTGAGGAGCAAGGATTGGATATACGCCAGTCGCTTTTCTACGATCAACTCCTTGGCCCCCATTCCAAACTCGCTTCGCAACAGGCGGCAAAGATAGTCGGGGGTATAGTGGAACCGCTCTGCCAGCTTGGCCACGGTTAGAGGCTCCGAGGCATGGATGCGAACGTATTCTGCAATTTCATGGGCTGATTTGCTTTTTCGCTCGATGGGAGCAAGATCCTCCAGCAAAAAGCGGGCAAGGATCAGCTCGGCTACCGTGGTGTCGCCCCGTTCTTGGCATTGCATCAGCTCCTTGAGTCTTCGCTCGGTACGGATGGCATCGGGCGTGCATTGCTTGGGAATGGAGAGGCCGTCCAGGGAATCGATCTGAAAATGCAACCAATAGAAGGAGGTTCTTCCCTCAACCGGTTGGCTTCCGCCGTGCTCCATGAAAGGAGATAACAGCAAAAGATCTCCCTTTTTCAAATGAAAGACGTTCTCCTCTTCGAAGAGAGGAACCTCGCCCTCGGTGACAAAAATGATTTCGTAGGTGTCGCAAGTGACGGTGGGATGGATCCATGTTCCCGTTCGGTCAAACAGACCCATATAGGAATAGGAAAGAGAATGATTTTGAAAGGCAATCATGTCGGATTTTTTCACCTATGTTCGGATTTTTTCATTGTTTCTTTTCCTTTAGTGTACTATAATAAAGGCGAAAAGTCAAGAAAAAATCACAAAAAGCGGAGGTTTTTATGAAAAAGACGGATTTTGTTTCTTTTCGCCAAATTGATTGGAAGGACGGATTTTGGAAAAATCGCTGTGAGCTGAACCAAACGGTTTCGGTACAGAACGTGCAAAAGCGGTTTGAGGAAACGGCTCGCTTTGATGCCGTTCGCTTCAATTACTTGAAAAACGGAAAAAAACTTCACATCTTCTATGATTCCGATGCAGCCAAGTGGATCGAGTCGGTGGCGTATCTGCTGCAAAAGGATCGTGCCCGTTTTGCCTCGGAGGAGGCCTTTGTGGATGAGCTGGTGGATTGCATGGAGCGTGCCCAGCGTGAGGACGGTTATCTCAACTCCTTCCATCAGCAGATTACACCCATGGATATTTTTCAGATTCGAGGCAACCATGAGCTGTACTGCCTTGGTCACATGATCGAGGCTGCTGTGGAGTATGACAGAGCCACGGGCAAGGGAACGCTGTTGGCTATCGTGGAGCGGTATTGCGATTACGTGGAGCGGGTTTTTCTCTTGGAAAAGAGTGCCGCCTTTGAGACCCCCGGACATGAGGAGATCGAGCTGGCACTGTTCAAGCTCTATCGCTATACGGGCAAAGAGAAATACCGTACCATGGCCGAGCACTTTTTGAATCGGAGAGGCTGCAAAGAGGACGAGCAGTTGATCCATAACAACAGGGAATACGCACAGGACGATCATCCCATTCGGGAGTTTACCGAGGCCAACGGACACAGCGTCCGTGCGCTATATCTCTATTCCGGTATGGCGGATATGGCCTATGAGACGGGAGATGCCGAGATCAAAGCGGCCTTGGATCGCCTGTGGGAGGATATGGTCACCCGAAAAATGTATATTACGGGCGGTGTGGGCTCTACCTATCGGGGCGAGAGCTTTACGGTGGCCTACGACCTGCCAAACCACACGGCTTATTCGGAGAGCTGCTGTGCCATTGCCTTTTTGATGCTGGCCGCTCGGATGCGCCGTCTGGAGCGAAATGCCCGTTACGGACATCTGGTTGAGCGTGTGCTGTATAACTCCTTGCTGTCCTCTTCTACGTTGGACGGAAAGGGCTTCTTTTACGAGAATCCCTTGGAGATTGCCTTGGAGGAAAGGGATCGAGAGGTGGCAAACGAGCCAAGTAAGCGGGAACGCCTGCCCATTACCACTCGTTTGGAGGTGTTCCGATGCTCCTGCTGTCCGCCCAATATCACCCGTGCCTTTGCCCGTTTGGGAGATTGGATCTGCTATGACGAGGATGGCTATGCCTGCGTGGAGCAATGGATGGCTTCCGAGGTACAGTCTGCTTACGGAACCCTTACGTTGGAGGGCGAGCTTGCCAAGACGGGCGTGATGACCGTGTCCTGCGAGAACTACAAGGCAGATCGCATCATGATTCGGATTCCCGAGTGGTGTCGCCGCATGACGGTGACGTCCGACGGAAACGAGGTGTCCTATGAACGGGATGAGGTGGGATATGCCGTTGTGTCGGTGGGGGCTTCCTTCCGCCTGACCTTTGATTTTCATATTGCTCCCACCTTTGTTTCGGCCAACCCCAAGGTGCGTGCCGACGTGGGACGGATGGCCTTGACGTATGGCCCTGTGGTTTACTGTCTGGAGGGCGTGGATAACGGAAGCCGCCTCAATCGGCTTTCGGTGTCTCCCGATGCCGTTCGGTCGGCCAAGCTGTATGAGGATTTCCACGGCCTTTTGTCTGTGGAGCTGGAGGGCTTTTGCGACAAGGATCAGACGGCACTGTATTTTGATGCGGCAGAGGCCGAGCTGCTTCCCAAACAGCTGAAATTCATCCCCTATTTTTCCTTTGCCAACCGGGGTGAGACCGATATGCTGGTCTGGGTGAGACGGGCGTGATGTTGTTTCCCAAAGCAGAACGGCATGGACAAGAAAAAGACAGAGAACGATTTTCGCTCTCTGTCTTTTTTGATTGGCAGGGATCCGAAGGGTCGGCACTTGCCAAGGGGGTCGGAACACCAGCCGTTCCTTGCTTTTTGCGTTTACTCTCCTCGTCCGGTCACAAAACGTTCTCTTGCGCGGAAAAGCAGAGAGATACACCAAATACCTGCGAGGGCGACCACTGTATAAATGATGCGGCTGAGCAAAGCATCCTGTCCGCCGCCGATCCATGCCACGATATCAAATTGGAAAGGGCCGATGCTTCCCCAGTTCAACGCACCGATGATGGTGGTGATGAGCGCAATTCTATCCATGATCATAGGTCTGTTCCTCCTTTCAAACGGTTGTTTGACCGCTCATCTTTAGTTTGAACGTCGGCCGCATTTTTATGTTTGGTTTGTTTTTCTATTTTTTGAAATAAAAAAATGTACGGGGGCTTTTCGATCTTGGAAAAGCCCCCGTACATCCATCTGTCAGTCTTCGATGGCTGCTTTTTTCTTGTTGATGGCAGAAATAACGGTCATATCAAATTTGGGTGAACGGTCTTCATACAGGAAGAGGCCGTTCTTTTCCTGCTCTACGTCGGTTAGCTGGGTATAGCAGAATCCCATAATAAGGGGATTGTCCAACAGGGCGTGAGTCAGTCTGCGGTAGCGCTCGTAAAATTCCTCATAGCTTGCGGTGGATTTGCCGTAGCTCCAGTCGGTACGTCTGCGTCCTGTCTCAAAGTCGTTGTTCACCAGCTGGAAGCCGATGCCGCCGTACTCGGAGATAAACAAGGGCTGTTCGCCGTCCCACATCTGACGGTCACCGCATCTGCGTTCCGCAATGGTATGGCTCTTAAAGGCCTCGTCAAAGCGATCCTGGAAGATGGCGGGATCCTGCTCATAGTCGTGGATATCGAAGATGTCGGTTACCACGTGATAGTTTCCGCTGGTGTCGATGCAGGGACGGGTGGGATCATACAGCTTGGTTTGCTCATACACAATGCGAAGCAGCTCGTTGTCCTGTCTCTTCTTCTGATCGCCGTAATCCCAGGTTTCGTTGAAGGGACACCAACCGATGAGAGATGGATGGTTGAAGTCTCTCTTCATGGATGTCATCCAATCGGGCAGAAACGTGGACAGATTGGCAATATCCGAGTAGTCCAGACCCACGTTGCCGTATTCGCCCCAAACCAAATATCCCATCTTGTCAGCGTGGTACAGATAGCGAGGCTCAAAGACCTTTTGGTGCATACGGGCACCGTTGAAGCCTGCGTCCAGGCCGCACTGAATATCCTTGATGAGCATGGCCTCGGAGGGAGCGGTGCAGATGCCGTCGTGGTAAAAGCCCTGATCCAATACGAGGCGCTGGAACACGCTCTTGCCGTTGAGGAGAAATTTTTGACCGTCCATGGCCACCGAGCGCAGTCCGAAATAGCTCTTGACCTCGTCCTGACCGAAGCGCAGGATCAGATCGTACAGGCGGCCGCAACCCAACTCCCATACGTGCTTTTCGGACAGCTGGATCTCCAGTTGTCCCGTTACGGAGAGATTTCTCTTGGAGGCAGAGCCTACCTCTTTGCCGTTATAATAGACCTCGGCAGAGAGGTCGCTCCGTCCGCACAGCTCGGCGTGAATGGAAACAGAAAGGTTTTCCAGGTCGGGAATGATACGGGCGTAACGAATGTAATGCTTGGGTACGATCTCATACCAAACCGTTTGCCAAATACCCGTGGTTCTGGTATAGCAGCAACCGTGGGATTCAAAACGGGGAGACTGCTTGCCTGCTGCCTGACGGGGAGAACGGGTGTCATCGTAGCAACGAACGGTGATCAGATTTTCACCGGCATGCAACAGAGCGGTAATGTCATATTCAAAGGAGCTGTATCCGCCTACGTGCGGCAGTCCTGCTTGTTCGCCGTTGACCCATACCTTGGTCTCAAAATCGGCAGCACCGAAATGGAGGATCACACGGTTGCCCGCCAGCTGCTTTTCGGTAAAGGATACGGCCTTTTTATACCATACGCAAAGCATGAAATCCTTATTTCCTACACCGGACAGTTCGGATTCGGGACAGAACGGAACGGTGATCTCGGAGGACAAGCGGTCGGCTTTGTGCAGACCTCTGTGTTCGCCGCTGACGCCGTTGTCGATCTCAAATTGCCAAGTTCCGTTGAGGTTCTTCCAATTGAGACGCTCCCACTGGGGATTGGGATGTTCGGGACGGGGAATCAAGTAGTTCATAAAACTTCACCTTCTTTTGTAAAGTGCTTGCTTTTTTGGAGCGTTGTGATATAATTATAATATAGATAATGAGCAGATTCAATGGATAATATGGTATAAAAGGTGTGAGATATGAGCAATATCAGAAATCCGGGCATCAAGCTCCAATATCCGGAGCGAGAACGAGCAGAGATGTTTTTAGGCCGAGAGGGTGTACCGTTTCGGCGTGCCTTTGTGGGAATCACCGAGCCCTTGGAGGCTTATTATATTGAACGCCCCTGTGCTTACTTCACGGTGCTTGAGCTGGTATTGGAGGGGCGAGGGCAGATTTTTGTGAGCGGAAAATGGCAGACTGTTTCGGCGGGGGAGATGTATATTCTCCGCCAAGGAGAGGATCACCGTTACCGTTCCGACCCGAAGGAGCCTTGGCGAAAAATATGGATCAACTATACCTCGGACTATTTGCCGTCCATGCTGGATGCCTACGGGTTATCCAGCGGCATCTATCCTGCCGAGACCGCTCGTCCTGTTTTTGAGGAGCTCTTGGAGGCGGCGCTGAAGGGAACCTACCGTTCCAGCGTTCATCATCGGATCGCCAATTGCGTTCACCGTATTTTGTATGCGGCGGCGCTGGATCGGGATCGAAATCGCACCGAGGAGGATCGAACCGAGGGAGATCGGATCAAAGAGGCGTTGGACGGGGCGGTTTTTACAAAACTGAATCTGGACGGTCTTGCGGCCAAGCTGCACATGTCCAAGTCCAATTTGATTCGGGTCTTTCGTAAGCAGGAGGGGGTGACCCCTTACGAATATCTGCTTTCTCGCAAAATGTTGGCGGGGAAGCTGCTATTGGCGGATACCGCTATGACCGTTCGGGAGATCGCAGACCGCCTGTGCATTGGCGACGAGCATTATTTTTCCACCTTGTTTTTGAAAAAGGTTGGCATGCGCCCCAAGGAGTACCGACGAAGCAAACGGGAGCAGAGGCTTCTTGTGCGCAATCGGGAAACGGAAGAAAAATAACAAACGCTCCGCAGACAAGGCTCTGCGGAGCGTTTTGATGATTATGAACGTGATTTTCCTCGGCCTTTTCCCGCACGCATACGGTTCATGGCTCTGGCCAAATGCGCCTGAGCCGAACGGTATTCCATCAGGCTCTTCTTTTGCAAAAGCTCTTCCTTGGCAAGATCGGCGGCGTGGCGTGCACGGTTGACGTCAATGTCTTCCGGACGTTCTGCTGAGTCCACCAACACCAATACCTCGTTTCCCTCGGTCTTAAACAGGCCTTGGGAGACCACGGCATACAGCACCGACTCATCGGGCAGACGGATGCGGACGGTTCCCGGCACCACAGCTGCAATGGCGTTGCTGTGATTGGCCAAAATTCCGTATTCTCCGTCCGGTGTGGGAAGCACCACAGAAAGGCAGGGGCCTTCGTAAAAAGGGCGGTCTGCCGCCAGAACGGATACAAAAAACTCCTTCATCTTACATGGCCTCCAAGGCTTTGGCCTTTTCTATGACCTCGTCCAATGTGCCTACGTTGTAGAAGGCTTCCTCGGGATAGCCGTCCATTTCGCCGTCTACGATGGCACCAAAGCCCCGCAGCGTTTCGGAAAGGGGAACGTACTTTCCAACCATTCCCGAAAACTTTTCGGCTACGAACATGGGCTGAGACAGGAACCGTCGAATCTTTCTGGCTCTTGCCACCAACAGCTTATCCTCATCGCTCAGCTCCTCCATACCGAGGATGGCAATGATGTCCTGAAGCTCGTTGTACTTTTGCAGGATCTCCTGTACCTTTCGGGCAATGCGGTAGTGCTCCTCGCCCACGGTGTCGGGCTCCAAGATACGGGAGGAGGATTCCAGCGGATCCACGGCGGGGTAAATACCCTGCTCGGCAATCTTTCTGCTGAGAACCGTGGTTGCATCTAAGTGGGAAAAGGTGGTAGAGGGAGCAGGGTCGGTCAGGTCGTCGGCAGGCACATAAACCGCCTGTACCGAGGTGACCGATCCACTTTTGGTGGAGGTGATGCGTTCCTGCAGGGCACCCATTTCTCCTGCAAGGGTGGGCTGATAACCCACGGCAGAGGGCATCCGACCCAACAGGGTGGAGACCTCGCTTCCCGCTTGTACAAAGCGGAAGATGTTATCGATAAACAACAGCACGTCCTTGTGCTCGTCGTCACGGAAATATTCGGCCATCGTCAATCCGGACAGCGCCACTCGCATACGGACTCCGGGGGATTCGTTCATCTGTCCGAAGACCAAAGCCGTCTTTTCGGCCACGCCGCTCTCCTGCATCTCACGCCACAGGTCATTGCCCTCGCGGCTACGCTCACCGACTCCGGTAAAGATGGAATAGCCGCCGTGCTCCATGGCCACGTTGTGGATCAGCTCTTGAATGAGGACGGTTTTTCCTACGCCTGCACCGCCGAACAGACCGATCTTTCCTCCCTTGGGGTAAGGTTCCAACAGGTCGATGACCTTAATGCCCGTTTCCAAAATTTCCACCACCGAGCGTTGCTCGGAAAAGGCGGGTGCCTTGCGGTGGATGGTACGGCGGCAGGTATCGTCGGGAAGAGCTTCCCCGCAGTCAATGGGATCTCCCAGCACGTTGAACATTCTGCCAAGGGTAGCAGGGCCTACGGGTACGGAAATTCCCGTACCGGTTCCCGTGACCGTCATGCCTCGGGCCAAGCCCTCGCTTTCGGACATCATGATACAGCGAACCGTATGGCAATCGGTATGCTGAGCCACTTCCATAACGTATTGCTTTCCGTTTTCCGTGAGGGTGAGGGCTTCGTTGATACGGGGAAGCGTTTCACCTTCAAACGTAACTTCAACCACAGGGCCGGAAATACCCGGGATGATTCCTTTTATGGTCATGTGCGTACCTCTTCGGCTTTTTTTCGTTGTGCCGCCGCTCCTGCGGAAATCTCGGTAATCTCTTGTGTGATTGCCGCTTGGCGAGCTCGGTTATAGGCCACCGAAAGCTCGGCAATCAGCTCCTCCGCATTGCGGTTTGCGGCATCCATAGCGGTCATTCGGGCTTCTTGTTCACTGCAAAAGCTATCCACCAGAGCACTGTAAATATAGCCCGAAATATAGCTCTGCATCACGTTATCCAACACGGCGGAGACAGAGGGAACAAACTCAAAGGGGTGAGACACGGTCTTTTCGTTCTCCGGCGTGGCAAACTGGTTGCGGTGGAAGGGGAGGAGACGGGTGCATTGTGTCTCCATCGCCAAACCGCTTTTCAGGTCGGTATAGATCAGCAGGATTTTGGAAACAGAACCCCTGTGAAAATGATCCAACAGCAGATCGCTGATCTCTCTGGCTCGATGCATGGTGGGGTTTTGTGCCGTGTAAAGAAAGCTCTTTTCAATGGGGATGTGATGAGAAGAGAAATACTGTCTGCCGTACTCGCCCACCACAAACAGCTTGGTGTCGGGATGCTCCTCCAGCAGAGCGACGGCCTGCTTGATCACATTTTGGTTATAGGCACCTGCCAAGCCCTTGTCGGCGGTGATGACCAGACACCCAAAGGTTCCGTCGTTATGGATGGCCGCATCGTCTGCATAAAAGTAGCGGCTCTTGACCTCGGTACCGGCCGTGCGGAAGATTCGTTTGATCTCCGCTTGGAGGGCACGGAAATAGGGGCGGATGCGATCCAGCTCGGCTTTTGCCTTTCGTACCTTGGTAGAGGAGATCAGATACATGGCACGGGTAATCTTTTGGGTTTCTTGGATGGAATGGATTCTGTTTTTGATTTCCTTCGTGCTTGCCACGGTCTCCTCCTTTCTGCATCAGGCTTGTTCTTTCCAACAATCGGATGCGGCGGCTACGATGCGTTCCCGAAGCTCGGTGCTCAGCTTGCGCTCGGGAATCAGCTCGCGCAACAGATCGGGTCTGTTTTGATGAAAATAGGACAGCAAGTCTTTCTTGACCTGCTCCATGCGTCCTGCGGGAATCCCCACCAACAGTCTTGCTTCCGCAACCGTCAGCAAAAGAACCTGATCGGCAGAGGAGAGAGGCTGATATTGGGGCTGGCGTAACAACGCCATCAGGCTTTGACCGTAGGCAAGCTGACGGCGTGTCAGCTCGTCCAGATCGCTGGAAAACTGTGTGAAAATTTCGATCTCACGGTATTGAGACAAATCCAAGCGGAGGCTTCCCACCGCTGATTTCATCAAGGGCGTCTGGGCATCTCCTCCCACACGGGAGACCGACAGACCAATGTTGACGGCGGGGCGTTGACCTGCAAAGAACAGGTTGCTCTCCAAAAAGAGCTGGCCGTCCGTAATGGAAATGATGTTGGTGGGAATATAGGCAGAGACGTCTCCTGCCTGTGTTTCCACGATTGGAAGGGCGGTCATACTGCCGCCTCCTTTTTCATCGGACAGGTGAGCAGAACGCTCCAGCAGACGGGAGTGAAGATAAAAGACGTCACCGGGATAGGCCTCACGGCCGGGGGAACGCTCCAGCAACAGGCTGAGAGCTCGGTAGGCCACGGCATGCTTGGACAGGTCGTCGTAAACGATCAGCACGTCCCGTCCCGCATCCATAAAATATTCACCCAAGGCACAGCCTGCATAGGGGGCGATATATTGGAGGGAGGCGGTATCCGAGGCAGAGGCGTTGACGATGACGGTGTAGTCCATCGCCCCCTTACGGGTCAGAACCTCGGCCAGATGTGCCACAGAGCTTGCTTTTTGTCCGATGGCAACGTAAATGCAGATCACGTCCTTGCCCTTTTGGTTGAGGATTACATCCAACGCAATGGCGGTCTTGCCTGTTTGACGGTCACCGATGATCAGCTCTCTCTGGCCCCGACCGATGGGAAACATCGAGTCGATGGTCAAAATTCCCGTTTCCATGGGCTCGTTGACCGGTTGACGGTCTACGATTCCGGGAGCAGGACGCTCCAAGGGCTGATAGGCAGAAGCACGGATGCTTCCTTTTCCGTCAATGGGAGTGCCCAAGGCGTCCACCACTCGGCCCAGAAATGCTTCTCCCACGGGCATTCCTGCCGTACGGCCCGTACGGCGGACGGTACTGCCTGCGGTGACGGCCTCGGCATCGCCAAAGAGAATACAGCCGATGCGATCCCGTCGGAGCTCCTGTACCATCCCTCGAATGCCCGACGAGAAGAGCAGGATTTCGCCGTAGGCGGCATGCTCCAATCCGCTGACCATCGCAATATCGTCACCCACGCTCAAAACCGTTCCTACCTCTTCTGCGAAGATCTCGGGGCTCCACTCTGCCACCGTATCCCGAAGCAGGGGAATGAAAGAGCCTCCGCTCAAAGACAGGCTGCGAAGCTTGGTCTCCAACTGGCGGAGTACGCCTGCTTCGCTCCAGTCATAAACCTGACTGCCTGCTACCAGACGAAATCCGTTTCCGGTGGTATGATCTTCCTGCCAGGTGAGGGAAACCTGCTCGCCGTGACGTTCACGGAGAAAGCTCAAAAAGCGAGCTTCCTGTTCCTCGGTGGGGCGGACGGCGCTGAAAAGGACGGCGTTCAAGGATCCGTCAAGAGGGGTCATCGACATGATCGTCGCTCCTTTCGGCCAGATCTAAAAAGCTGTCGTAAGCATCGGAGGTGTTTTTGTGCAGGATCTTGGCGGCGGCCGCCTTGGTGAGAGACAAGATCTCTCCGTTGGCACTCTCCAAGATCTTGGCTTTTTCTGCCTCGGCATTCTTTTGTGCCTGTGCTACGATCTTTTGTGCGGCTTCCTTTGCGGAGGCCAGCTCGGCGGAACGGTATTCGGCCAGCTCACGGTCAGCACGGTTGCGCTTTTCTTGAAGCTCCTGCTCCGAGCGATCGCACTGTTCCTGCCACTGAGCCTCCAGCTCCTTGGCATGTGCCAGACGTTCCTCGGTCTCGGCATCCACGGTGCGGTATTGCTCGGCACGCCGATTCATAAATTTCTTCACGGGGTTGTACAGCAAAAAGTACAGGCCACCCACGAGAATCGACAGATTGAACAGATGCAACAGGATTTGTTGCAGATCAATATTTAACGGCATGACAGTCTCCTTACAGGACGAAGATGATCAGAATAGCAACGATCAGCGCATAGATGATGGCGGTTTCAACGAAGACCAGACCCAACATCATGGTGGTGCGGATCTTGCCCTCTGCTTCGGGCTGACGGGAGATTCCCTCTACTGCCTTGGTGATGGCCCAAGCCATGCCGATGGCACCTGCGGTAGCGGCAAGACCGATGCAGATGGCGGCGGCAAACGCTTTGTCTCCCTTGCCGTCCTCCGGGGCTACGATTTCGGTAACCGCTTCGGTTTCGGTGGTATCGGTGGCGGCCAGTGCGGGAAGTGCCAGCACGGAGAAGGTCAGAATGACGATGACAGAAAGGGTGATGAGCTTGATGATAGAATTACGCATGATATGATTCCTCCGACATTGTAGGTTCGTTTGAATGTTTTGTTTTATGGTTGTCTTTTTTTGCTTTCTTTTTCTTGGGCTTCTTTTCGTGGACCTCGGATACCTCCCCGTAGAACATGGAGGTCAGCATGATCAGCACGTAGGTCTGAATCAGTGCGTGGAGCAGGGTGAAGAGTACGGCCACCAGCACGGGAAGCACAAAGCTGATGGAAACGTAATAGTAGACCAGCTCGGTGACCAACAGACCGCTGAGCAGAGCACCGAACAAACGGAAGCTCATGGAAATGGGAAGCGAGAATTCCTTGAGGGTCTTGAAGATTCCCTTGATCCCGTTGGAGGCAATACCGCCCGAAAGGATGGCCAGATAGGAGGCACAGCCCATGGCAATGGCTCCGTTGATGTCCGAAAGAGGGGCGGGGAGTGCCACCGCATGACCGTTGGTGGCAATAACTTGAATGCCGAGCAGCTCAAAGAGCGTGCCGATGAACAGGTAAGCTCCTGCACCGAACAGGTAGGCACCTAAAAATTTGTGGCGGTGAGGGCTGTTTTGCCGTCCGAAGCCGTCAAAGAAATCCACGGCGGTCTCCAACAGCATTTGGAATCGACCGGGAATGGTCTGAAAGCGAGGAATGACAAAGATCCGGACGATCAGTGCAAACAGCAGAAGCAGTGCCGAAACCGTAAAGGCGGCAATGACTGCCGGGTTGACCTCCATCAGGCCGAACAGGCTGATTTGATTGGTCTCGTGGAGCACGGCATCCTTCATCAGCTCGGTGACCGTCTCGTGCCTCTCTCCCGTTCCCACTGCCAAAGCGGCAATGAGCAAGGCAAGCGTGACGGCGATCCAGATACAGAGCCGCACTCGTTTTTGCGTTTTGTTCATAATGTGTTCCTTTTATTTGTGTTGATGGTGTCGTTGCAAAAATGGAAGAGAACAAAGGGAAGCCTTTGTTCTCTTGCGCCGACATTATACTACAATTTTTGGGGATTGTCAAGAGCTTTCTACTATAATTATTTTACCGCAATCACCTCGGTTAGGGGGACACTGCCGCATATTGTCTGTACAGAAGAGAGGCCCGTCGGATACCTCACGGTACCGACGGGCCTCTCTGTTAGAAACAAGCGGCGGGATGTTCCCAAGCGCTGCGCACCATTGTTTGTTTGGTTCCCGGAACGCTTCCGAACCTTGTTTCCAACCGTATCTTAACAATGCAAGATCATATCGAAAGCATTGGAAACACTGACCTTGCGGATATAATCACGACTGCGGCGTGCGGACAGGGACAGGCGGCGAACCTCCTCGCCCGCCTCGGTGCTGATTCCGATAAAGACGGTTCCCACGGGGCAATCGTCGGTGCCGCCGCCGGGGCCTGCAATGCCCGTGGCGGAAACACCGATGTCGGCTCCCAAGCGGAGGCGGACGCCCCGTGCCATTTCACGGGCAACCTCTTCGGATACAGCACCTACACGGTCAAGGGTCTCCTTCTTGACGCCCAAGAGCGTTCGCTTGGCCTCATTGGTATAGGTGACGCATCCACCCAAAAACACGTCGGATACGCCGGCAAGGTCGGTCAACCGCTTGGCAAGGAAGCCGCCTGTCAAGGACTCGGCACAGGCCAACGTCAGTCCTTCCCGGTGCAAGTGTTGGACCACGGCCGCCTCTAAAGAGCCTACGTCGATCCCGTATACAAAGGGGCCAACCTCGGTTTGGCAAATGCGTTGGATCATTTGGTCACACAGGACGGAGGCCTCCTCGGCACTGTCTGCCTTGGCGGTGATGCGGAGACGCACCTCGCCCTCCTTGCAATAAGGAGCCACCGTGGGATTTTCCGCTTCGGTCATCAAGCTTCCCAGGGTCTGTTCTACCATGGACTCGCCCATGCCGAAAATGTGGATGTTTTTGCTGACCAGAGCCGTGTTGCTTCGGCTTTGGAGATAGGGAAGCGCCTGCTCATAATAAAGGGGTTCCAGCTCGCCGGGAGGACCCGGGAGCATGATCACCGTTTTCTCCCCGTTGGAGAGAGCCAATGCGGGTGCCGTTCCGTAGCGATTGGGAAACACGGTGGCTCCCTTTGGCATCATGGCTTGCTTTTCGTTGTTTTTGGACATGACCCGTCCCGTTTTGGAAAAATAATCCCGAATGGCTTGTAAGGAGGGCTCGTGCAGCTCCATGGTGCATCCGAAATAAGCGGCCACGGTTTCCTTGGTCAGATCGTCATAGGTAGGGCCGAGGCCGCCGCTGGTAATGACCAAATCGGCCTCCGACAGGGCGAGCTCCAGGGCTCGTTTCAAACGATCCGGATTATCTCCCACCGCAGTGTGGCGGTGAACGGCAATGCCCAGCTCCGCCATGCGCTGTGCCAAAAAGGCGGCATTGGTATTAATGATATCGCCCAACAACAACTCGGTGCCAACGCATAGGATCTCGGCCTTTTGAATGATCGGTTTCATCGTGTGTCCTTTCTGACGACAATCGTCGAAACCGCAGGCTGTTGTCTTTCGGCAACAGCCTGCGGTTTGGTATTATTTCTTGGGGGCAACGGTCTTGATATTGACGTCTACCTGCTTGTAAGGGATCTCGATCTCCATCTTTTGGAATGCATGGTTGCAGGCCTCGGCCAGATCGCATTTCATGGAGGCATAGTCGGATGCCTTGACCCAAACGCGGACGGTGATCTCAATGGAGGATTCCTTGAAGTTGGTCATGCGGACAAAGGGCTCGGGATCTTTTAGGGCATTTTCGTTGGAATCCAAAACGGCGTGCAGAACGGTCTTGGCTTTTTCCAGGTCCGTACCGTAGGCCACATCAAAGGTCATATCCACACGGCGGATATCCTCTCTGGAATAATTGGTGATGACCGAAGAGGTCATGGTTCCGTTGGGAATGCTGACATGTACGTTGTCAAAAGTCTTGAGTTGGGTATAAAAGAAGCCAACCTCGGTGACAACACCGGACTCGTCTGCGATCTTGACCGCCTCTCCCACCTTGATCGGTTTGAAGATGAGAAGCATGATACCGCCCATCAGGTTCGAGAAAGAGCCTTGCACGGCCAACGCAATGGCAGCACCGGCAGCAGCGAGAACGGTGATGACCGATGCCATGGGAACACCCAAAATGGCCACGATGGTCACAGCCAAGACGCAGTGCAGTGCAATATTGATCAAATTGTATAAGAAGATACGGACGGTCTCATCCATCTTCCCCTGCATTTTCTTGCCGTTGGGGAAAAATTTCAGAAGCAGACGGATCAGCAAGGTTCCAATCAGGAAGACAACGGCGGCGGCCAAAAGTCTCCATGCAATGCTGATGCAAAAACTGATGAGGTTTGTGAGAATAGCATCCCAATCCAAATTCATAGGGGTTCCTCCTAAATATAAGTATAATATAGACAATACTATTATACCATATTTTTTTGCGTTTTTCTTGCAGATGTGTGGATATTTTGTTAATTTTGGTGCTGATGGAAAAAGGTGGGGAAGCAGGACTTGATTTTTGGTAAAAAAATGCGTATAATAACGAAAAAGGGAAGAAAGGAGAACCCATGGGAGAGGCTTGTATGCTGTGTCCCCGTGCTTGCGGTGTCGTACGGGAATCGGGAGAACGGGGAGCTTGCGGACAGGGGGCGGAGGCGAGAGTGGCCGCAGCGTCCCTTCATCGGTTTGAAGAGCCACCGATCAGCGGCGTGCGAGGTTCCGGTACCGTGTTTTTTGTGGGGTGTCCCCTGCGATGTGTGTTTTGCCAAAATCAAAGCATCAGCCGCAGCCACATCCGGGGAAGAGCCGTGCGCCCCGAGGAGCTTGCCGATCTGTTCCTTTCCTTGCAGGAGAAGGGGGCGCATAATATCAATCTGGTCAGCCCTACCCAATTTGTGCCTGCCGTTGCAAAAGCGTTGGAGCGGTGTCGGGCACAATTAAATATTCCGGTGGTCTATAATTCCTCCGGTTATGAGAAGGTACAGACTCTGCGTACTCTGGAGGGCTTGGTGGATATCTACCTGCCGGATTTTAAGTATTACGACGACGGCTTGGCACAGCGGTATTCGGGGGTGTCTCATTATCGTACCCATGGTTTGGCGGCGGTGGAGGAGATGCTCCGACAGACGGGGGCACCCGTTTGGAAAGAGGAGGATGGCTGTTCCTTGCTGAAACGGGGAACGGTTATCCGTCATCTGGTTCTGCCGGGCTGTCGAAAGGACAGCATGGCCGTTTTGTCTCTTTTGGCCGAGCGTTTTTCCAAGGAAACTTTTTTGGTCAGCATTATGAGTCAATACACCCCGGAGTTTGCTCCAGAGGAGGCGGACGGTAATTTGAAGCGAAGGCTGACACGATTTGAATACGAGTCGGTGATCGAGCACGCTGCCGCACTGGGATTGCAGGGCTTTGCGCAGGAGCGAAGCTCGGCTACGGCGGCTTTTACCCCCGATTTTGAAAAAAATTCCGAGGATTTTTGAAAAAATTCAAAAAAACACTTGATTTTTGAAAAAGAGTGTGGTATAATCCCTTGTACGAATGTCTGTTCCGCCGGATTTTTGGCGGATGAACCATGTATAAATCGGAGGTGAGTTCCATGCATCCTGTGGAAATTGTATTGGGTATTGTGATTACCGTTTTGGCTGTTTTGCTGATTACCTTTGTATTGCTTCAATCCGGTAAGGATAAGAGATTGTCCGGCACCATTGCGGGTGCCGCAGAGACTTTCTTCGCCAAGGGCAAGAGCAAGGCAAGAGATGCGATTTTCAGCAAGATTACGACTATTCTTTCTTTTGTGTTTGTGATCTTGGCCGTTGTGCTGTACATCATGGTCGTAAGACTGTATTGATCCGGAGATCGAAATACCAAAAAACGGGAATGTATTGCACATTCCCGTTTTTTCACGTTCCAGCGGCCAAAACGCTGTGCAAAAAATCTTCTCCGACAAAACGCCAACTGGACTTGACTTTCTCCTCAAAGGGTGTTAAAATGTAGCTATCAAAGGATCTTTCCGAATATCGAAAAGGAAGTAGCCATGTTTTCTCATAAGCGTGTAGACGCCACACAGGGTGCGATTATCCCAACCATGCTGAAATACGCATTTCCCTTGATGCTGACGACACTCGTTCAAGGCTTGTTCAATGCGGTGGATATTGCGGTATTGGGCCAGATGGCTTCGCCCACCGACGTGGCATCGGTTGGTGCTACCTCCACGATTGCCACGCTTTTGGTCAATCTTTTTGTGGGAATTTCCAGTGGCGTCAAAATCCTCATTGCTCGATATATCGGTGCAAACAACCGCAGAAAGGCACAGGATACCGTCAACACCGCCGTGATCTCCTCCGTCT
>JAFTRT010000225.1 GCA_017462145.1 Clostridia bacterium | reverse complement strand
ACCGTCTTTTTCGGCGGCAATCTGCTGGATGCACTGCTGGCAACCGCGCTGGGTTGCATTGTGGCTGTGTTGGATCAGATCCATTCCTCTTACATCAATCAGCTTGCCAAGCTGATGATCATTTCCTTTGTGGTGGGCTGTCTTGCCAATTTAGGGGTCTACCTTGGAATAGGTAGCCACGTGGACGCGGTGATCATCGGTACCATCATGCTGCTCATCCCGGGGCTTGCCTTTGGTAACGCCATCCGTGACCTGCTTTGCGGGGACATTCTGGCGGGCATTTTGAAAACGGTGCAGTCCTGTCTTTCGGCGGTGCTGATCGCGTTTGGATTTATGCTTGCCACCCTGCTCATGGGGGAGCTGGGGCTTTTGACTCCCGGGGGCGTTTTGGAGCATTCCTTGCTCATTCGGCTTTTGACGGCGGTGCTTTCCACCATGGGCTTTGCTTTTATGTTCCGCTCCAAGCTGAGAAATCTTCCCGTTGTGGCAATTTGCGCGTTGTTTTTGTATCTGATCTACGATGCCTGCTGTCTCATGGGATTGTCACCCTTCATCGCGGCCTTTTTTGCCTCGGTGTTCAACAGTGCCTTTTCCGAGATCAGCGCGCGGATCTTTCACGCTCCCGCTTTGGTGTATTCCTCCTTGGGTGCCATTTCCATCGTACCCGGAAGCAGCCTGTATTACACCATGAACGCCCTGCTGTTTGACCGCTCGGAGCTGATCCGCCACCATTTTGGAGAGACCCTGCTGATCAGCGCGGGCATTGCCCTTGGCACCGTGCTTGTCCTGCTTCTCACCACCATCCTCACCCGTATCGGGGAAGTGCGGCGGGAGAAAAAAACAAACGCGAAGAAGTAATACCTTTTACGCGTTGATCGACCTGAACAAATTTCATTCAACATAGGAGGCTCATCATGAAAAAGATTGCGTTGATAACCCTGTCAATTTTGTCTCTGCTTTGCTGCTGTATGATGCTCTCGGGGTGTGAATTGCTGTTTGAATACGGCATACTGTGCCGCCATGAGTACACCATCACGGAAACTCCCGCAACGTGTACATCACCCAAAATTCAGGTCAACACTTGTGTGAATTGCGGAAAATCATATCAACACGAAGTTGGACAGTAATTGCCTCACACCGAAATTCCCGTAGAGGGGTATCCTCCCACTTGTTCAAGCTCGGGGCTGACCGACGGCGCAAAATGCGACGTGTGCGGAAAGGGACTGAGAGGGCAGGATCCCATTCCCGCAGATCCTACCCTGCATTCTCCTGTCACCGTCCCCGGTTATCCTGCAACCTGTACCAAAGAGGGGCTGACCGATGGCTCCAAATGTCAGGTTTGCTCGGCTGTTTTGGAGGAACAAATCACGATTCCTTATTCCCACAATACCGTCGTTACCAAACAGGCGGTCTTGCCCACGTGTACGGAGAACGGATACACCGAAGAACGTACCTGTACGGTTTGCAACAAGGTCGTGTCCAAATCTGTGGAGGTTGTGGCAAAAGGACATGCGAAAGTGGAGTCGGTCACCCAACGGCCAACCTGTACAGCGGAGGGAATTGTGAGCCGTATTACATGCTCTGCCTGCGGTCTTGTTCTTTCCGATCAGCCCACTACCCTTCCCGCGCTGGGTCAGACCGAACAAGGCAGCGATGATATTTTCGATACGTGTGGGGCATTGTTTGGTTCCGATGTGATTGAAATTTCAACCTTGATGGAACTAAAGCAAATTGTAAATGACATGGATGGCAAATATCGGCTGGTGTCCGACATTACCATTGAGGGAGCCTGGCTGCCGATCGGAACGGAAAACGATCCCTTTAACGGATATCTTGATGGAAACGGTCATACCATTTCGGGCGTGGGAATGAAAAGTGTGGAGTACGGCGGGTTGTTCCTGTATAATAACGGGACGATTGCAAACTTGACTGTTGATTCTCTTTCCATTACAGTTACAAACAGGAGCATTACTTTCGGAGGTATTGCTGCCTTTAACAGCGGAACCATTATCGGATGCTCACTTGAGGGCAATAGTGTACTCTCGTTTGAAGCAATTCAAAGGATAAGCGGAAGTGCCATAAAAGCCGGTGACGTTATTTGTGGCGGCTTGGTAGGAATCAATTCGGGAACCGTGAAAAACTGTGTTGTATCAGGAGCTTTTCATTGTGAATACGTAAACCATGCCGTGCAAACGGTTGATTCCAAATGGGGTTCTTCCCTTGATTCGGTTGAAGTGACGATCAATTTGTATTTTGGCGGAGTTGCCGCAAAAAACAACGGCTTGATTGAATCTTGTACCGTAACGCAAACGAATCACCATGACATTCACGTTATGGCTGAGGTGGAAAATAACGATGGTACGGCGAAAGCATATACCAATGCCTATATCGGCAATCTTGTTGGCGAGAACCCAGCAACCATTAACCTGTGTCAAACAACGATTTCTACGTTCTCAAAATTTGTTGGCTCAACACAAGGCACAATTGCCAACGGTGTTGTGTGTTCTTTGAATCAAGACGCTACTTCTGTTTACTTCGGTATAGTTGGTAAAAACTCCGGAACGATAGAAAAAATGATTCTTCTTTGAGATAAAAAACCACTTGTCGCGCGGCAAGTGGTTTTTTAATACAGATATGCCGTCTGTGTCTGATCCAGAACATGCTTCCGAAACGAGAAAAAATAATACCGTCTTATGAGGTAGACGGCGGGGAATTCCTCGCGGGCGGTGAAATAGAGCTTTCTGCTCCCGTTCAGCCCTTTTGGGGAGATCCGATACGGGGAGACTACCACCACGGCTTTTCCTCGGCTTGCAAGATCCTTTGCGTTTTCCATCAAAAACGGATTGT
>JAFTRT010000224.1 GCA_017462145.1 Clostridia bacterium | reverse complement strand
CAGGTATCACAGTGCCATGCCTCGTAGCAATCGGTACGGTCACTGTCCTCACCGCAGTGCTCACCACCGCTGCAGATCCAGGAATCCCCAATGAAGCCGCTGCAGTGCTCGCAGGTGCCCTCCTCCCATGCTTGTATGGGCAGATCCAATCCGCCCAAAAGAGGCGCCTTTGGCTGTTCACTGCTTTGTCCGTGATCATCATGACCGTGGTCGTGATCGTGCACGGGAAGCGGTAAACAGAACGCTCCCAAAAACAAAAGTAAGGAAAGTAATATGCTTATACATCGCTTCCATATCCTATTTTTCATCTGTTTGGTTCCTCCTTAGTCTATAATCAATTATTTATCAAAAGGTTGTTCCCGAAAGAACGGTCAACAGTTTCGTTACATCGGAAATGGTCATGCTTCCATCACCGTCCAAATCCCCTTCGATATCCTGTTGCAACGCTCCTGAGCCCGAAAGAACATTCAAAACTGTGGTCACATCAGAAATGGTAACGCTTCCGTCGCCATCCAAGTCCCCCATTAGGTAGATCTTTGCATCAAGCTCAACATCGCCGCTGTTCACAACCACCAGGTATTCACGTGCAACATGTTTTTCTTTGCTCACACGCAAGGTATAAACACCCGAGGCTACATCGGTAAAGCAGTACTCCGCCGTATTGCCTTCGACCGTGGCTTCATAAAGAAGTGTATCGGAATTGACTTTAAAGAGCTGCAGGAGCACATCGTTTGCTTCTTCTCCAAAGCTGATGATCTGTCCGCTGACGGTTTTACCGATCTCAGGGTCAGAAGCGACACCGCTGAAGGTGAAGAACGGCCATACTGTACTGCTGCCTACCACCACCTCATCCCACTGACCGTAGGGGGCAATCGGCTTGCCGTTGATGTACACATCAACTTCTTCGGCAAACTCGCTGACATAAGGACCGTTTTCAACGGATGCAGGGACAAACTTGATGGCAATGCAGTAAGGACCTGCATCGCCGAACCGCTCACCCTCCTCAAGCTGTCTGCCCTCGCAGTCATACCAATAGATGCCGCTACCGTTCAAGCCGTAATCGGTATCCGGTTCGTACAGGTTGGGATACGCCATCGTAGCGGTATAGTCGGGGAGCTCTCCTTTTTTTGGAGCATCAATGCCGTAAACCATAAGGGTGGAAAGGGTCGTCGTCTCGCAGGTGAAGGTGTAGCAAACCTCCTGCTCCCGCCTCAAGCCGGAGGCGGAACTGAAGGTCAGTGCACCCGGCTGTCCGTTTACGGTAACGGTTGGCCTGGTTTCCGGATCGGTGTACGGATCCATCACAAACTCGTAGCCGTCATCGGTACGAACATGGATCCGGCACTCATACTCATGACCGGGCAGGAACACATCGTTTTCATAGACGTAATCATAGCCGCCGTCGGTCACATCCCACCAGGAGATGCCGTTCTTGACGTAATACCACTTTTCCGGAGGATTCTTCCAATAGGCATCGTAGTAGCTGTTTTTGGCGGTGTCGATATGGTAGCCGGTGCCAGACACGTTGGCGGTATAGCTGGGGCGCTCACCAGCAACGGGTTTGACAATATCCACAATGGCGATCTTCTCGATGATCGAATCGTTACACTGACCGAAATCGAAGCGGACGGTAATCACTTTCTCGGGATCTTGATCATAAGCCTTGCTCACATTGGCGATACTGCCATTGACAAAGGCAAGAACATCGGGCGCAAGCGTGCCGTTTTCGGTGGTGATCTTAAAGGAATAGTTGCTGTTTGACAGAGTCACATCCATGTACACGCGGTAATATTTGCCGCCCACGAACTTAGTCCCGCTTGCCATGGTCGTAAAGTTGATACCGTCATTGGATACCATCCACTGTACGTTACTGCTCTTGACACCGTAATGAGCGCCGTCGGGTGCGGAAACACCGGTGGAGGGCTTGTTGCCCTCTGTGGGAGCGGTGATGTTCAGAGCAATATTGGTAATGGCAGTTTTGCATGTACCCAGATCGGCACGGATCATCAGTTGAGTCCTGCCGTTTAAGGTGGCGGTAGAGGAAGCGTTTTTGCCGTTGACCACAGCCAAAACGCCCTCTGTGAAGTAGTATCCGCTATCGGCATTCAATATGATCTGCACAGAGTATTCATTGCCTGCGCGAAAGGGCGCGTAGGGATCCATCAGCTCGCCGTTTTCATACCACTTGATGCTCTCGAATGTACTAAGAAGAGGCAGACCGTAAATGGCGGAGGAATCCCATAAGGGGAAGGAGCCGTCGCATGGGGTGCAAACAAGGAAGTCCACCGTGCCGACCTGTGAATACATCAGCAGATACATGGCGGGAGAATCGCCCGCACCGTAGATGTTGTTGCCGTTGACATGACCGTAGGTGGGCTTGACAATCTGCAAGCTGGTGCTCATATAAAGCTCGCCACCCACTTTAACCGCTTGTGCATTGCCCTCGGGACCGCTGATTTCAAAGTAGCCCTCTTTCAGAGAAAGGTCGGTTGCGGCGTTGATGCCGTACCAGCCGTTGGTGTTGATGACGACCCTGCCCTCAAGGTCAACATAGCCGTTTTCGCACCAGATGCCGCTGTTGCGTTCGCCGGAAGCGGTGATTTTGATGTCATCGCCTCTGAGCTCTACGCCGCTACCCGCGTAAATACCGGTGGTGCCGCTGACAGTCAGACTGCCGCCATCAAAATAAACATCATCGGCGTTAATGCCGTAGGTATCGCCGACAAAAACTACAGGACCGCCATAGCATTCGGCAATGCCCTGGGGAACATACATACCTGCGCCGGTCTTACTGACGACGGTGAGGCTACCGTCCACGTATATGTAATGGTAGTCAAATTCGTCATTTTCATCGTAAACGTGGAGGGCATCGTCGTAGCCGATGACGGTGCCGCCCGTTACGGTCAGTGCCAATCTACCTGCGGCACTGATGCCATACTGATCCGAGCCACCGGACTTGGTGACCTTGTTCTCCACCCACAGATAGTTGGCGGTCACATAGACTTCATCGCCGTGCAGGGCGGTACCAACATCTGTCTTCATGACAATGCTGTCGGCAGTAATCGAAACATCACCGGCGTTGGCAATAATGCCTGCGCCGCCGCTGACGGCAAGAGAGCCTGCATCAAAACAGACGTCATTCGTAACGACCATGGCATAGTGATCCTCCGAGGAGGTGGTAATAACCAGATCGGAGTAGGAGACAAGCGTGCCTACCGCCACGGCGCAGTCCTTAGAGGAAACCGTCAAGGTGCCGCTGCCTTGTACGGTCAAGGTGTACGCTTCACCCTCAATAGAACTCAAAGTGAGATCCTTGTTCATCACAAGGATGGTGTCCCCGATAAGGTTGAGGCTGTCGTTTTTCGACAAATCATCTGCATACACGGTACCGCTGACGTTGGTCAGCGCCAATGTCGGGATCACAGATGACGGAATCAGACCAATCATCATAACAAACACGAGAAGCGCACTTAATAATTGCTTTAAAGCCCTATGTTTCATTTCTTTTTTCTCCTTTGGGTGTAGTTTCTTGGCAGTCCTCGGCTTTCTGCCAAATCTGCTTTCCGCAATTGGGGCAATAGAAGGAATCGGGTGCAAGCACCGTATCGCAGGCGGGACAGCACCGGTGCCCCTTCTTGTAGCGGTCAAAGAGTGTTTCGCAGGGCAACCTTTCATCACATTCGGGACAGGCATCAGCCCTTGTTTTTACCGCCTTTCCGCACCGCGGACACACCCGAAGCTTTTTCATCACGTTTGGTCCAAAGCCAAACCGCTCCAAATTTTTAAACCGCATCTTTTGCGTCATCCTTTACCACGCTCCCCTCATAAATCAGTTTTTTTCCGCAAGAGGGACAGTGCGTTACAGCGTTTTCAATCCCCGATCCGCAATACTTGCAATACCTTGGCTCTGCCTCGTAGGGGGCACAGTCCACGCACTCCAACACCTCGGCATTGTATACCGCGTCAATCACCCATCTGCCGCATTTATGACACTGATTAAAATGGACGCGTCCCTCTGACTGCCACGCCAAAAGCAACGCCTCTTGCAGAGTATCCCCGTGATAGATGCCTTTCGTTGTGCAAACGTGCGCATCGGACAGGTCGCAATAAAACAAAAATCGGTAGCCTGCGCTATCTGCCACCGTCTTGTGTTTTGCTACTTTGTTTTTTGGCACTTCCCTCTCTCCCTTCATGTTGTAAAATGAAATTTTTCTATACATTGCCTATTTTGATAAGCACCGTGCATCTTGACTGAACCAAACATTTATGTTATAATGAATGGTACGAAAATAATATAGGGGCGGACTCTGTGTTTCGTTGGCGCGTTGACAGAGTGCTTTATGTAGCAGTTACATAAAGGGGTACCCCTTTATCAAATCATGACAAAGGCAAGCTCTATACCCTCCTTTGAGTACCTTGCAAGTTTATTTTACTGATTTTACTCATGTCGCCACACTTTTGTCATAAAAAAGTGTAGGTTTTGTAATTTTTTCAAAAAAAGTGTGGGAAAAAGTGTAGGTTGACCGTTTGAAAGAGTAAATAACGCGGTTGAGGGAGAGATTTTATGAAAAAACATTTACTTTGGGGAATACCCCTTCTGCTTATGACAATGGGGCTAACGTGTTGCAACACCGTGGGAGAAAAGACTGCAAGCCAGTCGATCATCTACGGTGCGGCTGCCGCGCTTTCTTTGCTGTTGCTGATCGGATGCCTTTTTTTGGTGCGCAAAAGGAAGGGGTGGTTTGTACTGCTGTTTTCCTCTGTTTGGGTGGTGAACATCGGCTACACCTTCTTGTCAGTATCCTCTTGTCTTGAGACGGCGCTGTGGGCAAACCGCATTTCTTATCTGGGATCGGTATTTTTGCCTATGACAATGCTGATGATCATTCTGAACGTCACCAATACAATATGTAAAAAATGGCTGCCGATTTCCTTGTCCGTGCTTTCGATTATCGTGTTCCTCATTGCCGCAAGTCCGGGCATACTGCCAATCTACTATAAGGAAGTCTCCTTTGCGGTGGTGAACGGCGTATCCACGCTGATAAAGGTGTACGGACCCCTTCATCCGCTGTATCTGTTCTATTTGCTTGGCTACTTTGCCGCTATGGTTGCGGTCATCATCCGTGCTTCTGTCAAGAAGACCATTGATACCACTTCTCACGCTGTGATATTGGCAATTGCAGTGTTTGTGAATATAGGTGTTTGGTTTATTGAGCAGCTGACGAGCATTGATTTTGAAATGCTGTCTATTTCTTACATCATCAGCGAGCTGTTCCTCTTGGGCGTTCATCTTGTTATGAACGAAAATCAACGCTTAAGAGAGCTTGTTATGCAAAAGGAAGAGGCGCTTCGGGAAACAAGCAGCGCCAAAAAGCCTCAAAAAACAGGCAACAT
>JAFTRT010000223.1 GCA_017462145.1 Clostridia bacterium | reverse complement strand
TCTGCTGTCCGCCGAAGGGAGCATGGGCTCTGGGAGCATAGCCGCCTTGGGGAGCAGGTCTGGTACCCTGTGCTCCTTGTTGACCATAACCGCCCTGTGCCGACCTCTGACCTGCGGTAGGGGTTCCCTGCTGACCAAAGCCGCTTCTGGGAGCAAAACGGTCATTACGAGGACCTTGCGGCTGTCCACTTGCAGGACGCTCCCCTCGATTGTCAAAGCCGGGTCTGTTCCCGTAGGGAGGACGGGCATCGGCTCTGGGAGTATCCGGCCGCTTGTCGGTAGGCTTTTTCTCTGCCGCAATGGGCTCTGCTTTGGGAGCTGCGGGAGCGGAGGGAGCCTTTTGAGCAGACTGTTCCGCTGTGGGTGCCGCTTCCTTTTTGACGGGATCTGCCTGCTTTTGAGGCTCCGGCTTGGACTCTGCCTTAGCAGGGGCTTGAGACTTGACAGTTTCCTGTTTGGAAGCGACCTCTTGCTTCGGAGCACTCACCTGCTTGGGAGCACTCTGCTTCTCGGTCTCCGCAGGAGCAGGTTTCTTTTCCTTGCTTGCATCCTCTGCAGACACAGTGACAGATGCTTCTGCCTTGGTATCGGCAGGAGCGGCCGCCTTCTTTTCCTGCTTGGGTTGAGCAGCCTTTGCCTTGGAGGGAATATAGGTCACACCGTCCAAATAATCCTCAATATTGGTGATCTGACGGCTCTTGGTCAGGGTCTCAAACAAGACCTCGAATTCGGAAGGACTCAAAGCCTTTTGCGTTTTGACCTCTACGCCCATTCCCGCCATCATCTCGGACAGATCCTTGCTTTTGAGATTGAGATCCTTTGAGAGTTGGGTAACCTTTAACAGTGAAGTATTTGCCTGATTGGATGCCATATTGTATGCCGTCGTTTTCCGCAACAGTGGGAAAACTTCCTTTCCTTGGATTTGGGGTTTTTGGGGTTGCTTGTTTTCAAATATATGCTTCTGCCATACGGCTCATTTGCTCATCGGTCACGGCCACCGCCGCCAAAACGCCGGTTTTTCCCACCGCCGCCGCCAGCCGTTGGCCGTCACAGGAGAGACGGACATGCCGAACTCGGTAAAACGTACATTTATCACACAGACGCTTATGGGTATTATCGGAGGTATCGGCAGCCTCCAGCACCAAAACAGGTGCTTGCTTTCCGCCGCGGCGCATGGCCTCGCAGACCATGGGTGTTCCGAAGATCACCTTTCCTGCACGTACACACAATCCGACAGCGCCGAGAAGCCTTGCTTCTTTTTCCTCACGGGATAAAACGAGCTCATTCCTCATATTCGGACAGCTCGCTTTCCATTCTGTCATAGATCTCCGATGAAATGTCGCATTGCAGCAGACGTCCTACCGCACCGCTCTTTCGAACTCGGCGCAGGCACTTCATATCCTTGCAGATATATGCACCCCGCCCCGATTTCTTTCCGGTAAAATCCAACAGAATCTCCCCTTCAGGTGTACGAACCACCCGAAGCAACTCAAGCTTCGGCTTATGTGCCTGACAGCCCAAGCATTGCCGCATGGGAATCTTTCTCGGTTTTGCCTTCTGTTCCATCGTTTCCTCCGACTGCTGTTTTTTATTCTGCCTTGATATCAATCTTCATGCCGGTCAGTCTTGCGGCCAGACGAGCGTTCTGACCTTCTTTACCGATGGCCAAAGACAACTGCTCGGGAGCCACCAGAACGCGGCAGGTACGCTCACCCGTCAAGGTAACGGAAAGCACCGTGGCAGGTGCCAATGCCGATGCTACATACTCCTCGGGAACCTCGCTGTACTTGACAATATCGATCTTCTCGCCCCGAAGCTCGCCAATGATTCCGGAGATTCTCATACCGTGATTACCGATACAAGCACCTACCGCATCCACATCCTCGTCACGGGAGAACACGGCGATTTTGGTTCTGGAGCCTGCCTCACGGGCAACGCCCTTGACCAGCACAATGCCGTCCTGAATTTCGGGAATTTCCAATTCAAACATTCTGCGAACCAAGCCGGGATGTACACGGGAAAGGGTGACCAGAGGACCTCTTGCCTCCTTGTTGACCTCCATCACGAAAACCTTAATGCGGTCACCGACCAAAAATTCCTCGCCGGGAATCTGCTCACCTTTGAGAAGGGTAGCGTGACCGTTTCCGGTCTCCAACAAGACGTTTCCGTTATCCGAAAAGACCTTGCTGACCGTAGCGGTAATGATCTCCTCACGCTTGCTCTCATAAGCATCCTGCATTGCCTTCCGCTCGCCCTCTCGGATTCCTTGAATGATCACCGACTTGGCAGCGGCGGCACTGAGTCTGCGCACATTCTTGGTCTTGACCTCGGTTTCCACCATTTTACTCAAGGTATAACGGCGGCTGATTGCCTTGGCATCCTCCAAAGAGATCTGGCACTGAGGATTTTCTACCTCTTCCACGACTTCTTTCTGGATATAGACCTTCATATCTTCCTTTTCGGGGTCGATCTGAACCCGAACCAAGGTGCTGCTTCCGTATTCCTTCTTACAGGCCGAGGCCAAAGCCGCCTCAATCTTTTCCAGCATATATTCCTTGGGAATTCCCTTTTCCTTTTCCAAAAGATCCAGCGCAGTAAATAACTCCTTGTTCATTGCTAAACTCCATTCTTCGTTGTTCGATTGTGTTCCACTTCTGTTATTTGATCGTTCTTACATCTCAAAATACGTGTTGATCTTAGCCACCGTATTTTTGGGGAAGATCAGCGTTTCTCCGTTTGCTTCGATCCGGATCGCACCGTCTTCCGCCGAGGAAAGCAATACACCTCGGTAAAGCTTGCTTCCGTTCACGGGAGCATACAACTTCAGCTCTACGTTCCAGCCCTCACAGGCATCGATGTGGATCTGCGTCCGAAGTTCCCGCTCCACACCGGGAGAGGATACCTCCAAATAATACGCTTCCTCAATGGGATCCGCTTCGTCCAAAATCGGGTCCATGGCACGGTGGACGGCCTCGCAATCCTCAATGGTCACCCCTTCCTCGGAATCAATGGTGATCCGAAGGATCCGTCGGGTTCCCTCCTTGACAAATTCCACGTCCCACAGCCAGCAACCAACCGACTCGACCACAGGCTCTGCCAATGCTCGCACGGTCTCCGCTACGTTTTTCGCCATTTGTACCTCCATTCTGTACCCAAGCGGCATTTTAATAAGGAAGAGTGGGCTTTTGCAAGCCCACTCCCATCATCACGGTATCTATTATACCACGGTACGAACCCGATTGCAATAGTTTTTTTGAAATTTTTTCATTATTTTATAAAAAAAAACCAATTCGCCCCCTAATCCTTCAAGGTTTTGGGAAAGGGGAGGAAGAAATTGCCGAGAAATTGTTTACAAATCGGAAATCTTATGTTATAATTATATAATAGGGTATCTGTTGGATATCACGATTCTGATGAATGCATGCGAGGTCGCCGTGAAAAAATCTGTTTTCTCTTCCCCTGTTTCCGAAGCATCTCTGCCCGGTCGGACAGAACGGGTGCTTCTGTGTGGCGTATGCGTCGGACTCGCCGTTCTTTCCGCACTGTTGCTGTTCGGCTCTGTCGGCTCGGACGGAATGCTCATGCTGTCTCTGCTGTCCTGCGGACTGAGTTTGATCACCGTCATCCGTGCGGCACGCTCCCTGCAAGCCGCCATCGGTCTGCTTCTTGTCATGGCCTCGGGGCTTTTGTTGGCAGGACTGTACACCTTGACGGGGATCGCCGTCAGCCTTGCCGCCGTTACCGCCGTCACGGCCATGCTGTGGACGGCAAAACCAAATCCTTGGTTTTTGTTGCTTCCATTGTTGTCGGGCGGCATTGCATTTGTCCTGCTCCGCAGCCCATACGCCGTCGTGTTTGCCATTCTCCCCTTCGCCTTGGCCATTCTATTGGGTGAGCACCTTCGCCGCCGCGGCTCCAGAGCCTCCGGCGTGTGCCGTATGGCACTGGTGCTGTTACTCCTCACGGTGCTG
>JAFTRT010000016.1 GCA_017462145.1 Clostridia bacterium | reverse complement strand
CAACGTGCTGATCCGTTTCTCCAATCCTTACATCAAGCACTATCTCATGTCCATCGCCCTCAACTCGGTCAGCAAGTTCAAGGTCAGAGTGCTTCCCTCGGTGCTGGAATACAAAAAGAGATTTGGAACCTATCCCAAGAATTTGATCTTCGGATTTTCCAAGCTGATCGAATTTTACCGCGTGGGTACTCCCAACGACGATGCCGAGGTGACCAAGTTTATGCAGACCGCTTCGCTGGCAGAGATTCTTTCCAACAAGGCTCTTTGGGGCGAAGATTTCTCCGACCTTTACGAGGTATTGAAAGATGCAAATTCATCCCTCTGATAACGTAGAAGTCCGCGACGACGGACAAAAATATGCCCTCTCTCCCATTGCAAAGGGAGAAAACGTCATCAAATACGGCTTTCCCATCGGGCACGCAAAAAGCGACATTGCCATAGGCGAGCAGATCTCCCCGAAAAATCTGGCCTCCAATCTGGCAGGTCTTGGGGAGTGGTTCTACACCCCCTACACCCCCGCCGAAAAGGAAACCCGCAGGGCTACCTTCATGGGCTATCTCCGCAAAAACGGTGACGTTGGCGTGCGAAACGAGCTTTGGATCATTCCCACGGTGGGATGCGCCAACGGTGTTGCCAAGGAGCTGGCCGAGTTGGCAGGCGGCAAGGCTTTGACCCATCCTTACGGTTGCTCTCAGCTTGGCGACGATATGGCCACCACCCAGCGCATTCTGTGCGGTTTGATCCGTCATCCCAACGCAGGCGGCGTACTGGTTCTGGGTCTGGGCTGTGAAAACAACGGCATTGACCGCATGCTGGAGGTTCTCAACGACGATTACGACCACGACCGCGTCAAATTCCTCAATCTCCAGGATTGCGAGGATGAAATGGCCGAGGGAATGGCAATTTTGAACGACCTGAAGAAAAAGATGCAGGCCGACAAACGTCAGCCCCTTCCCCTCTCCGCCCTTCGCATTGCAGTGAAATGCGGCGGTAGTGACGGCTACAGCGGCATCACGGCAAATCCCGTGGTGGGACGGGCCATGGAGGAATTTGATCTTTACGGCACCACCGTGCTGATGAGTGAAATTCCCGAGGTATTCGGTGCCGAGCAGATCCTGCTTTCCCGCAGTGACAGCCGCCAGACCTTTGACAGCGTTTGCGGCATGATCAAAAATTTCCGTCAGTATTTCATCGACCACGGCGAGGGCATTGCCGACAATCCCTCCCCCGGTAACATTGCAGGCGGCATCAGCACCTTGGAGGAAAAGTCTCTTGGCTGCGTACAAAAGGCAGGCAAGGTCACCCTGCGCGGAGCCTTGAACTACGGCGAGACTCCCAAAGCATCGGGCGGGCTCTATTTGGTAAACGGCCCGGGAAACGATCAGGTGGCGGTCACCAATCTGGCGGCATCGGGTGCCCAGATCATCCTGTTCACCACGGGAAGAGGCACGCCCTTGTGCGCCCCCGTACCCACGGTGAAGATCTCCACCAATACCCCTCTTGCCAAGAAAAAGCCCCATTGGATCGACTTTGACGCAGGTGTGCTGTTGTCGGGTGCCGAAATGGACGAGACCGCACATCGGCTGTTTGAATACTGCATCCGTGTTGCCGAGGGTCAGGAGACCACCGGCGAAAGACGCAATTTTTACGATATCGCCATCTTCAAGGACGGCGTAACACTGTAAATAGTATAAAAAACGATCAAACCGAAAGGAATAGATTTTATGAGCTATTTGAATCCGAATTTTCTGCTGACAACCAAGGCAGCCCAGACGCTGTATCATGACTACGCCAAGGACATGCCCATTTTTGACTACCATTGCCACCTGCCCGAAAAAATGATTCTGGAAAACAAGCCTTTTTCCGATATTTATGAGATCTGGCTGGCAGGGGATCACTACAAGTGGCGTCTGATGCGCAACTACGGCGTGGACGAGGAATATATCACGGGAGACAAGAGCAACAAGGAAAAATTCCTCACCTACTGCCGCGTGCTTGGCACCGCCTTTGGCAACCCCCTGTATCATTGGTCTCAGGTGGAGCTTTCCGAGTTCTTCGGCTGTGAGCTGGAGATCAACGAGGAGAACGCCGAAAAGATCTGGGATGAGTGCAACGACTATATCCGCACCCACAACGTAACCCCGCAGTCTCTCATCGAGGGCTCCAATGTGTCCTGCGTGTTCACCACCAATGAGGTGTTTGACGATCTGACCACCT
>JAFTRT010000222.1 GCA_017462145.1 Clostridia bacterium | reverse complement strand
TTCACGATGTGGGCGGTCCTTTCGGGGGTGGCCGATTTGTGGATATTCCCAATCTTTTCCGTCATTTTGATGCCGACGAGACCGACCCCGCCAATTATGATTTTACCTTTACCGATCATCTGATTCGGTCGCTGTTTGATGCGAGGGTAGAGCCCTACTTCCGCTTGGGGATTACCATTGAGAATCAGGCATACATCAAGCCGTATCATACCTTCCCGCCCAAGGATTACGAGAAGTGGGCACGGATCTGCGAGCACGTGATCATGCATTACACCGAGGGGTGGGCAGACGGTTTCCACTATCCCATCCGCTATTGGGAGATCTGGAACGAGCCGGAAGTACAAAAGAAAATGATGTGGTGCGGAACCGATGAGGAATATTACCGTTTGTACGACGTAACGGCCAAGCACCTGAAGGCTCGTTTTCCCCATTTGAAGATCGGCGGCTATGCCTCCTGCGGTTTTTATGCGATTGCTCCCAAAACCGAGCTGGATGCTACCACCAATCTCATGGGCACCATTCCGCCCAGTGAGCATGAGCAGCACCTCATGACTTTCTTTTACGGCTTTATCGATTATATCAAGGAACATCATACCCCCATTGACTTTTTTTCTTGGCACAGTTATTCCAATGTTCGCCGTGTGGAAAAGATGGACGCATGGCTCCACGAATATCTGACCGAGCACGGTTACGGTCACATTGAGACTCACCTCAATGAATGGGATCCATTCCCCAAAGAGTTTGGTACCGCCCATCACAGTGCGGAGGTTGCCGCCATGATGATTGCCATGCAACACGGGTATGCGGATATTTGCTGCATCTACGATATGCGCACCAATACTGCACCCTATTGTCCGCTCTTTGATATCAAGACCCACAAGCCCATCCATGCGTATTACGCCATGGTCGCTTTCCATCAGCTGTATCGGTTGGGAACGCAGATAGAAACCGTGTGCGACACCCAATATCTCTATGCGTTGGCGGCCTCAAACGGTAAGAAAAACGCCATGATGATTTCCAATGCCACGGGAGAACCGCAGGAGCTTGTCATCGAGGGAGCTGATCTTTCAGATGCTCGCTTCTACCTTTTGGATCAAGAACACCTCTTGTCCTGGTCACCTGCCGTCCAGAAGCTGTCGCCCAACGACGTGCTTCTGATCGAATGGTAAGGAAAAGACTTTTTTGAAAAATCTCGGTAAAGTTCAAAAACCCTCTTGACAAACGAGGGGGAATCGTGTATAATATCAGTTGTTATTGATTTTAATTGTCTCTGGCAATATGCGGAGGGAGGGATACAGAAAATGGCTGAGATTAAAGTGAAGGAAGGCGAGTCCTTGGACAGCGCACTCCGTCGTTTTAAGCGTGCAATGGCTCGTTCCGGCGTCCTTACCGAGCTTCGCAAGAGAGAACACTATGAGAAGCCCAGCGTAAAGCGCAAGAAGAAGTCCGAAGCTGCTCGCAAGAGAAAGTACAAATAATTGAAATCACAAAATGCAAAAACGGGATGACCGACGGTCATCCCGTTTTTGTTGTACCACGAAAGCCATTGGTGGTTTCGGTGATTCCCAACAGCATTTTCCTCTGCTCGGATCGCTTGCTTGAATCCATATTGACAGAATAGATAAAATATGGTGAAATAAAAAAGGGAAGATCCCTAAAAACAAATAGGAAAGGAGCAGAGATATGAAATTCATGCAACGGATTGCTTTTTTCGGAGGCCTTTCGATTCTCCTGGTCGTACTTTTGCTAACAGCTTGTGAGAAAACAGGTAACGAGCATCTGGAACACATATATGGGGACTGGGTGACCGATTTCGAGCCCACTTGCTTGACAGATGGTTCTCATCATGCAACCTGTACGGTGTGCGGGGAGACGAAGTCCGAGGTTCTTTCCAAGCTTGGTCACGATGAGATTGTGCACGAGGCCAAGGCGGCTACCTGCTCCTCTGTTGGATGGGATACGTATGTGAGCTGTTCTCGATGTGATTATACGACATACACAGAACTTCTTCCACTGCCTCATGAATATGGCAACGGTGTTTGTACGTTATGTGAATATCAATTTACCTTGAGTACGGGCTTGCATTTTGTTTCCAATGGAGATGGCACCTGTTATCTTGGCGATATTGGAACGTGTACGGATACTGATATTTTGATTCCACCCGTATCTCCTGCGGGGGACAGTGTGACCGGTATCGGTGCGGTGGCATTTCATTACTGCGACCAAATAACGAGTGTTATGATACCGGATAGCGTATTGGAGATCGGTACGAGCGCTTTTAGTGGATGTGGCAAACTGACATCGGTTCGATTACCTGCAAATTTGTTGCAGATAAGCACCGGTACGTTTTCAGGTTGCGTTAGCTTGACAAGCATTACGCTTCCATGGCGTGTTGGTAGCATTGGTTCTCGTGCATTTCAAGGATGCAGCGAGTTGGTGAGCGTTACCATGCAAAATCGTATGCTGACCATAGAGTATTTTGCATTCAATGGGTGTAATCAATTAAAGGAAATTACCCTTCCCGACAGTGTGACAACCATAGGCGAAGGGGCGTTTCGAGGTTGCAGTAGCTTGACAAGCATCACCATACCAAGCGGTGTGACCCAAATCAATCACAATATGTTTGAAAATTGCAGTAGCCTGACCAGTGTTACGTTGTCGAATCAAATAACAACCATTGATTCGAGGGTATTTGCAGAATGCAATCGTTTAACTGATATCACCATACCAAGTAGTGTGACAAGGATAGAGTTCGGTGC
>JAFTRT010000221.1 GCA_017462145.1 Clostridia bacterium | reverse complement strand
GTTTTCCAATAAAAAAGAAACCCGACGGTATAGCACAAGCCCATGCAAGATGGGCTTGTGCAGTGTCCGACGGGTTTCTCCCTTAGAAAAAAGCGAAGCGGTTTTGCTACACAAAGCGTAGGGCGCTATTCCTATTTGTGTGAAGTTCTTTGGAGGTTTGGAACCTTTCTTTCAAGAAAGGTTCCAAAAACGCATCCTCAAATCTCACATTTGTATCTCACCCTTTTGTCTCAAAGCGATCATGGCAGCGGGGGCAGCAAACGGTATGCTTTCCTTTTGCCTTAGGGAGGCGGAGCATGGCTTTACAGTGGGGGCATTTGCGGTACACGTGGGTTTTACGATCACGGAACCGATTGCGAATGAGAAGGAAAAATCCACAAAAGACTTGATTTTCCCGTCTCCGCTTCTGCACGTTGCGAGAGAGCATTCTGGAATACATCCACACCAAGAGCCCCACGCTCACGCTGAACACCAAAGCCGTCACCAAGGGATGAGCGTTGAACAGCCCCAGCACCGCTTCCAGAACCAACAGAATCACGACCGTCCACAAAAGAACCGTTCCCAAGGTATCATTTCCATACCGCCCGTACAAAAAGCGAGCAATCTTTTCTTTCAGCTTTCCCATGTTGTTGCTCCCTTTCTCCTTATTCGCTGCGCAGAGCCACAACAGGATCCTTCTTGGAGGCTACCTTTGCAGGGAACAGACCTGCAACCAAGGTCAACACCATGCTGATCAGCACCAGAATCACCGCCGCACCCAAGGGCAATGCGGCTCTGACACCGGCAATTCCCGACAGGGCGTAGATGATGGCGTTGACGGGCAGGGTCAGCAGAACGGTGGCCAAAACGCCAATCAGTCCCGCCGTCAGACCCACCAACAGGGTCTCCGCATTGAAGACACGGGAAATATCCCGCTTGGAGGCTCCGATGGATCGGAGAATACCGATCTCCTTGGTTCGCTCCAGTACCGAAATATAGGTGATAATGCCGATCATAATGGAGGATACCACCAACGAGATGGAAACAAAGGCAATGAGCACGTAGGAGATGATATTCACAATCAAGGAAACACCGTCCATCATGGCACCGACCACATCGGTGGGCGTTACTTGATCCTTTTCTTCTACCGTTTTATTATAATCGGAAATAAACGCTTCGATCTTGTCCTTGGAGGCAAAATCCTTGGCATAGAAATTGATGGAGGCAGGGGACGGTTCTTTTGCATAGCCCAGCTGCTTCAGCACACTCTCCTGGGTGACCTCTTTGTCGCCCAGCATGGCCTGTAGGCTCGCCTGCATTTCCCCAAATTCTTCCGCCGTCATGAAGGTCATGAGAACGTAGAACATCTCATCATCCATTTCCATCTGCAAAACGGCTTGATTGACCGAATCGTAAATCTGGGTCACTTGATCCCCGCACAGCTCCGCAAGTCCTCCGATCACGGCTCCTGTTTGCTCCTGGGTAAACAGCGGCAGGAAAAAGAGCAGATCTTCCTTGGAGTCAATTTGCATATTCTCGGTGCTGAGAGTCATATACAAGCCGGACACGGCCGGCTCACCGCTGACAGCGGTTGCAAGGGTGATCATGTTCTCGATCAGAGCCGCCTGCTGCGCAGGTTCCATTCTGCCTGCAAAGCCGATCAGACTCTTGGAACCCACGACGGGGGGCTCTGCAGCAAAGCGCTCCCGCATCACGCCCGTCATATAGGTGTAGAACATCTGCTTGGTGGAGGCATCCATGGTGCCGAGCAACTCGTCGATGTTCTCCATGGTGTAGACCTTTTTCTCAAAGGGACGGCCCGTCAGTACGTTGACCGTGGGCGTTTCCTGCTGCTGCTTGACAGCGGCACTGTCCGCAATGCGGGTCAGCATGAGATCGGTCAGCTCCTTGGTGTATCCGATGGCACCCGAAATGGAGGTGCCCGTAACGCCCTCTCGGGGGCGGATGATGCCTGCGATCTTCAGCTCCACGCCGTTTTCGCTGACGTAGGTCTTGCCGTCATAGCCGACCTGCTCCCGCACGTCGTAGTAGGCCTTGTAGCTGTTACCGTCTACCGTGTAGGGCACGCCGTTCTCGTTCTCATAGAAGTCGGCGGCGTTGAGCATATAGAAGGTCATGCCCAGAAAATCGTCAAAGGAGTAGGGCTCGATGGGAGCGGGCTCGTATTTGCCGTCCTTCATCAGCTTTTGCATGATCTCGGGCAGATCG
>JAFTRT010000220.1 GCA_017462145.1 Clostridia bacterium | reverse complement strand
GTGGAAGCGCAAACCGCCCTTGTAAGGACCGATGGCACTGTTAAACTGAATCCGGAAGCCTCTGTTGACCTGAACGTTGCCCTTGTCGTCCATCCACGGCACACGGAACTTAATGATCCGCTCGGGCTCTACCATTCTCTCCCGTACGCCACTGGTGATGTAATCGGGACGAGCTTCGATCACAGGCTCGATGGACTCGAGAACCTCTTTTACGGTCTGGTGAAACTCGGGCTCGTTGGGGTTTCTCTTCACAACGCGCTCCATCAGCTCATTCAAATACTGATTCTTAAAACTCATACTACGTTTCCTTCCTCTCATGGAATCAAAAATTCAAGCCTGAAAGCCCCTGCCCTTGCCCACAAATGAAAGTGCAAAGATCAAAAGTTGCAAATTGCAAGGCCGTTTCAAAAAATGATAAAAATATTATATCACAGCTTTCCGATATCTGTCAATATATTTAGCCAAAAAAGGCAAGAGTTTTTTTCTGCATTTCAAAATGAAACATGGCTTGTCCATACTTGCAATTTCAGAGTAAAATGACGGGAGGGAGACCGCTCACAAAAGCGGTCTCCCTCTTTCACCGTTTCTTACATCAAGGAGCGATACAGAGCCTTGATATCTTCTACGCAGGTATCCTTGGGGTTGCCGGGACGGCAAGCATCGGCAAAAGCCGACTCGGACAGGAAATCCACGTCCTCATCCTTGGCAATGGCCTTCAGGTCGGCAGGAATGCCCACATCTGCGGACAGCTTCTTGACGGCATCCACCGCAGCCTTGCGATATTCGGCTTGCGACATGGTCTCGGTTCCCTCTACGCCCATTGCCTTGGCAATGTCACGGTACTTTTCACCCGTTGCATCGGCATTGTATTCCATCACCGTAGGAAGCAGGATAGCGTTTGCCACACCGTGAGGCGTGTCATACAGTGCACCCAGGGAGTGTGCCATGGAGTGCACAATTCCCAAACCGACGTTGGAGAAGCCCTGTCCCGCAATATACTGGCCGAGAGCCATTCCGTCTCTTCCCTCCTTTTCGCCTGCAACGGCGCTGCGAAGAGATCTAGCAATGATTTCGATGGCCTTCAGGTGGAACATATCGGTCATTTCCCATGCGCCCTTGGTGATATAGCCCTCAATGGCATGGGTCAATGCGTCCATACCCGTTGCGGCGGTCAAGCCCTTGGGCATCGTGCTCATCATATCAGGGTCAACCACGGCCACCACGGGAATATCGTGAACGTCCACGCAAACAAACTTTCTCTGCTTTTCGACGTCGGTAATGACGTAGTTAATGGTTACCTCTGCGGCCGTGCCGGCAGTGGTGGGAACCGCAATGATCGGAACGCAGGGATTCTTGGTGGGAGCAACGCCCTCCAGACTGCGAACATCCTCATACTCGGGGTTGGTGATAATGATACCGATCGCCTTGGCCGTATCCATAGAGGAACCGCCGCCGATGGCAACGATGCAATCTGCACCGGCCTTCTTGAACGCAGCTACGCCATTCTGAACGTTCTCGATGGTGGGATTGGGCTTAATATCGGAATAGATGTCATAAGGGATCTTGGCGGCATCCAGCACTGCTGTTACCTTTTGCGCTACGCCGAACTTCAAGAGGTCGGGGTCAGTACAAACGAATGCCTTTGCAAAGCCTCTGCGTGCGATCTCGCCTGCGATCTCTGCGATGGCGCCTGCGCCATGATAGGAAGTTTCATTCAATACGATACGATTTGCCATTGGGGTTGTCCTCCGTATATCCATTCAATCTTTTGCGGTTATCCGCTACGGTTATTATACAATACTTTCACAGAAAATGCAAGAGCTCCGCAAAAAATTCCCATTCGTTTCCTCACTTCGCAAAGGAAAGCAAAAAGCAAGCAGACGCAACCTCGGTTGCGCCTGCTCTTGCATCAAAGCCCTACATCAGACGGAGAGGACTGATAACTCATTTCATTGGTGGGACGCAGAGTCCCGTTTTCGATGGTAAAGACTTCCCACAGCGTTCCTTCCTCATTGGGAACGTAGAAAACGTACGGATTGACCCGTCCGGCAAGGTAAACCGTTACCTTCGCACCGGAGGTGGCAAGGTCGTTACTGAAGGATGCACTGCGGTTGGAATAATTGTGTACGTAGAAGGTATAAGAGCCGTCCACGGGGATATAGACCGAGGTGGTCTCGGGACCGTAGCTGTTGATATCATCCACGTCCAAATTGACGTACTGTTCGCCGTTGTAATAATAGTTCTGGCTGCTGTAATAAACGTGGAAGCGGTCACCGTACGGACTGGGACCCGTCAGATGAGAGTCCAGATCGTAAGGAAATTCGTTCCAAGTCAGAACCACACGGATCTCGCCGTTCTCCAGAATGGGAGTCAGCGTACAATCCTGATCGTATCTTGTTTCATCACCAACGACCAAAAGGTTAGCCGTTCCGGGCGTATATCCCTCTGCGGAGGCATATACGGTATAGTTACCGGGCGACAGCTCGAAGGAATAGGCACCGTAAGCATCAGCCGTTCCGGTTGCCACGGGCGTACCCGCAGTATTGTTGACACCGGCATAGACCGTCAGATTTGCATTGGGAATCGAGGAAGCATCAAACGCATCCACGACCCGTCCGTAAATTTGGCCAACGGTATCGACCTCCTCTACCATGTTCAAAAGGATATTATAGTTGACCACGCCCTCGGTGATCTCCACACCGTAGATGGTTTCGGTCTGATAGCCTTCCGCATGGAATTCCATGGTGTAGGTACCGGGGGGTGCCCACGTATAGTAAGTACCTCTGTCAACAAAAGCCATCACCTCGTCACCGGTTTCACCGTGAGTCAGCTTGACAACAGCCGATTCGATCAGATTTTCGGTCTTGGCATCCTGAATCAGACCGGTGACAAAGCCTGCCGTGGGGATCTCTGGCTCGGGAGTTTCAACACCATTGTTGAGATAACTCTCAACGGCCATGCGCGCATTGACAATG
>JAFTRT010000219.1 GCA_017462145.1 Clostridia bacterium | reverse complement strand
TTTTATCCTCGTCTCTCTTTGTCTCGTTGTGCTCTTTGTATGCTTCTGCAAGCTCCGATTCAAGATACGCAATGATTTCCGCCGCCGTTTTCATAATTCATCATCCTTTCTTTGTTGTGGTACTAACTACATAGTGCCGTTCTTGAAAGAAAAGACCCTCAAAAAACTACTCACCTTATACCGCATAAAACGTATATTGCGCAATTACGCAATATAACGGGACGTAGTTTGCGCTTTTGCGAAAAATGTAAAAATCTTTATTTTTGGCCGTGATATCCTTTCTTTTTTGGGTTTTGTCAAAAATAGAGGTTGATAAATGGCCAAGAATAAATGAATGGATCGTTCGATGCTCCCAAAATAATATATCGTTCAGAGCCTCAAACGGATATATTCATTTTTGAAAAATATGTCCGATTGTTTTGATTTTAGGTAATAAACAAATCAAAACACCTGTGCTATAATAATATCACAAGATACGGAACGGCACGCAAGCGTTGCCGGACGGAAAGGAGGCGCCTATGTCAGACAGACCATCCTGTCAGGGGTCGGAAGAAACCCATCGGGAAGGGGAGCACTACAAGACCATTGATCTCTACGGCAAGTCGTTTGAGCTCTATTATGGATACTATGAGGACTGCGATCGACAGAATCCTCTCTGCGAGCCCATCCCGGTTTATCCTGACTTTGCGGCTTCTCCCGTTTATACCGATGAAGGATACCCGTTCGCTACGGATATGCAGGATCCCTGCCAACACTTTGAGGGAAAGAGAGGCGGAGAAACCTGTTACGAGTGCAAGCATTACGAGCACGGCATTGAATTCTTGGGGGTATGCCGTTGTGAGCAGATGCGAAAAAACGAATAAACGAAAGCGCAGGTCAAAGGAACACAATATCAAACCCATTCATCAAACCATTACGAAATCAACATGATAAAAAGGAGAAACAACATGAAAAAACGAATTTTAACGATTGCATTGGCTATGATTCTGGCCCTTGGTATGATCCCCGCAATGGCACTGAGCGTCAGCGCCGCAGACACTTACACCATCACCGTCAGCCCTTCCACAAACGGTACGGTTACACCTGATGTAACGTCCGCAGAAGCTGCTGTCACCGTGACCCTGACGGTTGCCCCCGACGCCGACTACAAGCTGTCCTCCCTCATCGTCAACGACGGCACCCAAGATGTCACAACCACCGAAGGCACCGCCGGCACCTACACCTTCGAGATGCCTGCCGCCAATGTAACGGTAACGGCAACCATTGAAAAGATCGTCTATGCCACCAAGGAAGACTTTGATGCAGAGATCGCAAACCTCACCGCTCTGATCACGGCCAACACCGGAAACATCACCCAGATCACCGATTCCTTGAACAATCTGACCGATATGGTCAATCAGATGGACGCAGACAACACCGCAAAGTTCGGAACCATCGATTCCTCCCTTGCTACATTGCAGGCGGCAATTGACACGCTGAACAATACGACCATCGTGAACCTCAATGCCGATATCACCACCAATAAGAACAACATTACCGCTCTGAACGACGTTCTCGGCGATCTTGCTGCCGCAATTGCCGCTGTGGATCCTTCTTACACCACCGCCGCAGAGGCACTGACCGGCTTGAAGACTTCCGTAGATGCAGTAGCAGACCGTGTGACCACTTTGGAAAATACGTACGCAAAGGCAGCCGATCTGGAGGCCGCCGTGCTGAGATTGGATGCCATCCTGTCCGCTGACGGAAGCACCGGTAAGATCGTAGAGATCAACCAGGCGATCAGCGAAATCAACGATGCTCTGACCGCTTTGGACGGAAGACTGGGCGTAGTAGAGCCCGCTCTGGAGACCCTGTTGAATACCACCATTCCTAACCTGGAAACCCTGATTCAAGCTAACGCAGACGCAATTCAGAATAACGCAAACAACATTCAGGATAACGCAAACAACATTCAGGATAACGCAAACAACATTCAGAATAACGCTGATAACATTCAACTCAACGCAGACGAGATTCAGGTGCTGAAGGACACCATTGGCGATTTGAGCGGAACCATCGCTGCCATCGATCCTACCGCAACCACCGTTGCTGATCTGTTGGATGCCCTCCATGCACATCTGGTTGCGCTGTCCGATGATCTGGATGCTCTGACCGACCGTGTGACCGAGACGGAAATTGACGTTGCCCAGCTGACCAACGACCTGAGCTATCACATCAACCTTCTGAAGAAGGCCATTGCTGAGGGCGACAAGGAACTGGACGACAAGATTACCGCTCTGAACAACGCTCTGACCGCCGCTAAGGCCGCTTTGGAGAAGGCAGATGCTGACCTGCTGGCTGCTATGGAAGAGGCAGACGAGACTCTGGACGCTGCCATCAAGAAGGTTGCAAGCGACCTGACCGCTGCTGAGGCTGCATTGGAGAAGGCAATTGAGGACGGCGACAAGGCACTGAACGACAAGATCGTGGCTCTGAACACCGCTCTGAATACCGCCAAGGCCGCTTTGGAGCAGGCAGATGCCGACAACAAGGCAGAGCTGATCGCAATGATCGAGGCTGCTGATAAGGCTTTGGATACCGCCATCAAGAAGGTTGCAACCGATCTGGCAGACGCCAAGGCAGAGCTGGCTGCAAAGGATGCAGAGCATGACGAAAAGCTGGCAACCCTGAATACCCAGTACATCGTGACCCTGGTTATCGCCATCGTGGGTGTTTGCGGAAGCGGAGCACTTGCGATTTGGACCATCGTTGACAAGCGCAAGAAATAATCATAAGGATTGACCTTTTGGGGGACTTTCTGTTCAGAAAGTCCCCCAATTTTTGCCTCCAAAAACGTGAGATCCTTGGTGCCAAAGGACTCTTCTCTTGACAGGGAGGAGATTCTATGATACAATGAAATCGAAGTCCAAGTGGGAGGTGTTACCATGAAACAAATGAAAAAGCTGATTGCTCTTTGCCTTGTGTTGATCCTTGGATTGCTGTTTGTGGGCTGTGGCGCCGAAAGCGGCGGAGATGGCGGAATGCCTCCTGCCGAAAACGGCGGAGAGTCCATCGTTCGTCCCGACATCGGCAGAAAGATCGTTTACACCGTTACCATGACTTTGGAGACGGAGGACGTTACGGCTCTGAAGGCTCAGCTGTCTCGAGAGAGCGATGCGCTGGGAGGTTATATTCAAAGCAACAGTGAGGATTACGAGGACGGTCGCTGTACCGATGCGTATATCACCTATCGCATCCCAACCGAGCATTTGGATGCCTTTGTGGCTTCGGTGGAGGGCAACGGTGGGGTCACCGACAAGACGGTACAGACCACCGATATCACCACCTCTTACGTCGATGCCCAAGCCAAACAGAGTGGGCTCTTGGAGCGAAAGGCGCTCTTGGAGCAGTTGTTGACGGATACGTCCATGAGCACAAGCGACCGGTTGACGGTGATTGACGAGATCTCTCAAGTCAACACCGAGTTGCAGGCCCTTCAACTGACCATCAACGGATATGATTCGGACGTGGGATATTCCACGGTGTCGGTCACGTTGCGGGAGCCCTCGGAGCCATGGGGTGTTTTGATGGTCGTTCTGCTTTTGAGTGTATGGGCCGTGGCGGTTCCCGTGGTATTGATTGCGGTCATTATCCTGCTCTGGCGAAAGCTGCGAACGGAACGGAAGCAGACCGCTTCGTGATGGCGTTTGAGCACTTTTGGGAAATCCCTTGATTGGTAGGGCCCTTGGCGTTGACCGCCAAGGGCCCGCTTCCTTGCAATTTCCTGTTGAAAAATAGGGGGATCCGTGGTATAATGATACCGGAACAAGACGAAAGGAGGTTGGAGCAAACCGTGACAAGACTTTTGGCGTGGCTTCAAAAGGAGCAAAAAAAGACGGCCATTCTATTGCGCAGTATTCCCGCAACGGTCATGACCCTGTTTGTGGTGAGTGTGATCTGTATGAATCTGCTGGCCAACAAGACCTTACTCCAATTGGATTGGATCGCCTTGGACGGGGGAATCCTCATTTCGTGGCTCTCCTTTTTGTGTATGGATATCGTCACCAAGCAGTTTGGACCGGGTGCCTCTAATCGGATTTCGGTGTTGGCCGCCGCCATCAATCTGTTGACCTGTCTGATCTTTTTTGTGGCTGCCGCCATTCCCTCCAACGCCGGCGATTACAGCGGCTTTAACGGAATTTTTGGGGGGACGTGGTTTATTTTGCTGGGCAGTACGGTTGCCTTTTTGGCCTCTGCCGTGATCAACAATCTGCTCAATTTCACCATTGGTAAACTGTTTCGGACCAACCCTCACGGCAAGCTGGCCTACGCTATGCGAACCTACGTTTCCACGTTTATCGGTCAGTTTTTGGACAATTTTATCTTTTCCATTTTGGTCTTTACGGTCTTTGCCCCTCTGTTTTGGGATGGCTTTCGGTGGACGGTTCTTCAATGTGCCACCTGTGCCTTGACGGGAGCTGTGGCTGAGCTTTTGATGGAAATGCTCTTTTCTCCCATCGGCTATCGGATCGTGACGGGATGGCGCAAGCATGGGGTCGGGCAAGAATACTTGGACTACGTCAAAGGAGAGAATCGATGAAGGTATTGATTACAGGCAGCTCTCAAGGAATCGGCAAGGCCATCGCCGAGTTGTTTTTGCGTCGGGGACATACGGTGGTAGGCGTGGATCGCCAACCGACCGCTTTGCATCATGAGCATTACACCCATTATGTTGCTGACGTACGGGATGAGGCGGCATTGCCCGATGTATCCGACACCGAAATTCTCATCAACAATGCCGGTACCCAAAATGAAGCCGACATTGATATCAATTTGAAGGCCTTGATCCACGTGACCGAGCGATACGGGGTGCGGAAGGGCATCCGTTCCATTTTGAACATCGGCTCTGCCAGTGCCCATACGGGGGCAGAATTTCCCGAGTACTGTGCCAGCAAAGGGGGCGTGGTGGCCTATACCAAAAACGTAGCCATGCGAGTGGCCGCCTTTGGTGCCACCTGCAACAGTCTGGATCCCGGCGGCGTGCTGACTCCGTTGAACGACTGTGTGATACAAGATCCGAAGCTGTGGGCGCAGATCATGGATGAGACTCCTCTCAAACGATGGGCAACGGCAGAGGAGATCGCCGAGTGGGCTTACTTTTTAACCGTGACCAACGGCTTTTGCACGGGACAGAGCATTGTAGTGGACGGCGGCGAGTCGATTTTTCGCCGTTTTATCTGGAAGGAGACCGAATGAAAATTAAGGGTGCCATTTTTGACATGGACGGAACCCTGGTGGATTCTATGATGTTTTGGGAGATCCTTTGGAAAAAGGTGGGCTTGCAGTATCGGAACGATCCCTCGTTTCGTCCGCCGATCGAGGTGGAGAAAGCCACTCGCACCATGATCTATCGGGAGGGGATGGCCTATGTCAACCGAGTTTGCGGCTTGACGGCAGAGGATGCCGAATTTGTGGCCTTTGCCGAGGCGGGCGTGACGGATTTTTACCGAACGGTGGCGCACCCCAAGGAGGGTGCGATTGCCTTGCTTCAAGCCCTTCGGGCAAAGGGGATCTCGGTCTATTTGGCTTCGGCCACCGCCATGTCCGAGATTCGTCTTGCTCTGGATTGCTACGGCATGACCGACCTATTTGACGGAATCCTGTCCTGCGTGGATATTGGCGTGGGCAAGGATCGTCCCGATATTTACCGGTTGGCCATGGATCAGATGGGAATGTCGGCAGAGGAGGTCTGCGTGTTTGAGGATTCCTTTGTGGCCATGGAGACGGCCAAGAAGATCGGGTGTCACACCGTGGGAATTTTTGACCCCTATAATTTGGGGCAGGATCGTCTTCGTGCCGCCTCCGAGGTTTACGTGGAGGAAGGGCAGCGCTTGGATGGTCTGGCGGAGATCATCGAAACCATGGAAACATGAATCGAAGAGGGGGCTTTCTGAAAAGAAAGCCCCCTCTGTTTGTCTATCTTACAAAATTGCGGCAAA